>JAJUIX010000026.1 GCA_029267455.1 Enteractinococcus sp.
AGACAATGGGCACCGGTTCCCCGACCTCGCACTGCTTGCCACTACCGACCTTGTGGATACGAAGTCCCTTGGTGGGCTTCGGGATACCCTTCGGAGTGAGCAATGAGGCGGGGAGCCGCTCTACAGACGAAGTCAGACCACACTGCTTCCAGGAGCGAACGGCCTCCCCGGTAACCGTGTCAAACCCTATCAATATCTCCCGAGGCAACATACAAGGAGCTTGCCCTGCTGGCGAATCTGTTTGGCCTTGTGCTCTTTCGCCAGCAAGGCTAGCTCCTACAGCGGCTTCGTAGTTCGGTCTGTGGGAAGCTGTCTTGGCAGCGAATGGCCCTCGAGCAGACCCGATAAACCGAAGGGATCACGCGTACTGGATAGGCCCGCCCGAGAGGATTCGAACCTCTGACCTCTGCCTCCGGAGTGCAGCGAATACTATGGCGGGATTCGTGCTGGGCGGGGCTAAATCGGCGCAAATCAACCAGATGAATGCGAAAGACCCGATGCTCTCTAGCCCTTGGAGTGTGGGCTTTTCGCCGATTGCCGCCAATTTTGGGCACAGACTTGTCCGGTGACTCGTGACCCAATTCGGACACTTTGACCGCTGCCCTAGTGGCAAATTTCACGGGTGATGCTTACGCTAGCACGTATTTATCGCTCTACAAAATGTCCGGTTTGGTGTGACCAAAATAAGACAAGTAGCTTGCTATTTATTTACGGTCGAGAGTACTCGGTTTTTAGCTGCGATAGCTTTGGCGTGAGCATAGTCGCACCAACTTCACGGCAGGCCCTTGCAGAGCACGTTGTGAGGCCATTTCGGTATAAATACAAGGCGTATACCTGGCCTTCGGGCGTATACGGCAGTTGGTTCAGGCGCACGAATGGTACATTCGGAACCACTGGCAGCTTCAAGACGACACCATCTCTGATCGCCACCAAATGTGCGATGAGGTGAACGATCCGTAACTCTCACCTCGACAGCCAGAGTCAGGAAACAAACAAAGCACGGCGTAGGCACGCCAATAGTAGGTCTGACAGCTTGGATCCAGCCCATGTCTTGTGAGGCGTACTGTCGCTGTGGTGGGGCAGACGGGAGCGTAAACGTCAGTGCAAGAACCCGGCGGGGACTGAGAGCGGCCAGACTGAAGTGCTGTTATCAAACCGCAGGCACCGCACGATTTCGGCCCGCATGGGCCACTTTCGATTAATTTGGCCCGCTCGGGCCACTCTGGCCCACTTGGGCCACCATGGGTCAATTTGGCTCGATGACCCGGATTACCAGGGAGCCTCTTTAAAAGTGTTGGAGATGGTCAGTGCTGTTCTCCGAAAGCAGCAGCGACACACGGATTCATAAAATCAACTGCCGTAATGCATCACGGTTGGCTAACGCTAGTTGATGAGCCTTTGAGTTCTTACGGGTTTGGTGAGGCGTTCCTATCCTTACTGCACCATGTATTTCACCAATGGTGAACGCACTATAACCCGCAGTGGTTTTTCCAGGCTCATGTCATAGTCGTTGGCCACGAGCTGTTGTTGCCCTGGCCGCAGAGCCGGATTGGATGCAGGTCAGTCATTGCCATACATTCCTGGAGGAAATTAGCGCTTCAACTATAATTGTAAGGTAGGGTTAACAACCTTGCATGAGGAAATTGACCCTGACCCCGTATTAGGTCCACCCAGAGTTGGAAAAATCCGGCTCCACTCGCTTCTGTTTTCTTCGTGAAACCGCATGTTTTCTGGCGTAGTCAGAGGGCGTGCACCACTCCAATGCGGAATGGGGTCTGACTTGGTTATAGAACGTCCTCCACGCTTCGATTTTCTCCCGGGCGTCGGCCAGTGACAAGAACCAGTTTTCGTTCAGACACTCCTGCCGGAGTCGTTCATTGAAGGATTCTACCGTCGCATTGTCATAGGCTTGCCTGGTCGCGAGAAGTCGATTTCGATGTTTCGCTCATAGGCCCAGCGGTCCATGACCTTGCCGGCAAACTCCGAACCGTTGTCGGTCTTGAGAACCTCCGGGTTACCCCGGAAGCGCGCAATCGCGGTCAGTGCTTCCTGAACATCGTGGCGCTTCAGGCTCTGACCAACCACAATGCCAAGGCACTCCCGGGTGAATAGGTCGATGATCGTCAGCAGGCGTAGCCTGCGGCCATCAAACAGCGCATCCGAGACAAAGTCCATGCCCCAGATGTGATTGGGATGGTTGGCTTGTTGAAGTGGCTGACGGTTCTTGGCTGCCTTGTTGCGCCTGGGACGCTTGAGGCGAAGCGACAATCCCTGGTCCCGATAAAGCCGGTAAACCCGCTTATGGTTATCACGCCAGCCCTCTCGTCGGAGTTGGACATGCACACGCCGGTAACCGTAATGAAGCCGCGTAAGAGTGATCTCGCGGATCCTCATCGACAATGCCGATGAATCCCTCGCCACCGATTGGTATCGACAAGACGCCCGAGAAAACTACAAGACCGCACACGCCTGGCGTTCGCTGACTCCGTACCGTGCTTGTAAGTCAGCCGCCAGTTGGCGTTTACGAGGCGGCCTCAGAGCTTTTTTGCCACCACGTCCTGGAGCATGGCCTTGTCCAGGCTCAAGTCCGCTACCAGCTTCTTGAGGCGATGATTCTCCTCCTCCAACTGCTTGAGACGCTTCAGCTCGGATGGCCCCAGGCCGCCGTACTTCTTCCGCCAGTTGTAGAACGTGGCATCGGAAACGCCCATCTTCCGACAGGCTTCCGGGACCGGTGTACCCAATTCGGCTTGCTTCAGGGCGAAGGCAATCTGCTCTTCGGTGTAACGGGACCGCTTCATGACATGATCTCCTGCTCAGGGCTCTATCATGCCGGATTTTCCAGTTTTAAATGGACCAGAAATTCGGGGGTAGGGTCACACTACACAAGTCGCTATTCACTTTAGGGGATACCCCCACCGTTTTCTTCACCATCTAGCTCCTGTGCATAGCTGAGTCTGCGTGGTTCCTCGCACATGACCGGACTATCACGCTGGCGTTGGCTTTGTTCGCTGAGAAGCCGCGATCGGTCGGGACGCGCAAAGTTACCAGAAACATTGATATTGTACTTCTGTATATTATGCTATACAGTTGTATAGCGTCGATGAATTCGACAGGTAATAATGATGAAATCGGATACTTTAATGAGCGCTTCCTCATCGGAACCACTGGCCGGGATGCGGGTCGTCTCGCTCGCCTCCAACCTGCCAGGCCCCATCGCGGCCGCGCAACTGGCTAGCATGGGTGCACAGGTCACCAAAATTGAGCCCCCAGCTGGTGATCCGCTTGCTGCAGTGGCCCGAGCTTGGTACGACGAGCTTGTGGCTGATCAAGAGATCGTTGTCCTGGATCTAAAGCAGTCCGAGCAGCGAGGCCGTCTCGATGATTACCTTGCAGATGCTGATGTCCTGATAACGGCCATGCGTCCGTCTGCGTTAAGCCGTCTTGACCTGCACCGACTCTCCGAGACTCATCCTGCTCTGGTTCACGTCGAAATAGTCGGCTACGACGGAGATGCGGCTGAAGTTCCCGGGCACGATCTGACCTATCAGGCCACACACGGCACGTTGTGTCCGCCGACCATGCCACTCGTTCCAGTGGCGGATTTGCTGGGGGCTGAGCGTGCGGTCTCTGCTGCGGTCGCGGGACTCCTGAGTCGAACGCGCGTTGGTAGGGGGGGGCACTACAAGGTAGTACTTGACCATGCCGCTCAGATGGCTGGTGCCGCAGTTCGCCACGGTCTGATGGGGCCTGCAACGCCTCTGGGGGGAGCGTTACCCACCTACCGCATATATCCCACTTTGGACGGCTATGTCGCTCTCGGTGCGCTCGAGCACCACTTCGCCAACCGGGTTTCAGAGCATATCGGTTGTACGATTGAGGAGCTCGAGTCCACTTTCAAAACTCGGACGACAAGCTACTGGGAAGCGATCGGTCGCGAACACGATATTCCTCTGGCCGAAGTCAAGGTCCCTACCTCCGGAGTAACAAATGATTAATCGTGAAGCAGTCATTGTTGATGCCGTAAGAACCCCGGTCGGCAGACGTGGTGGTGTACTGAGCCAATGGCATCCTGCCGACCTGCTCGGTTGCACTCTAAGATATCTTGTCGATCGTAGCGGCGTTGATCCATCCGCAATCGACGACGTGATCGCTGGTTGCGTGCTGCAGCACGACCAACAGTCCTCCAACATCGCCCGCCACGCCGTGCTTTCCGCCGGCTTACCCGAGTCCGTGCCCGCAGTAACTGTGGACCGCCAATGTGGTTCCGGACAGCAGGCAGTCAGCTTTGCCGCCCATGGTGTCATGGCTGGCAGCTATGATCTGGTGATCGCAGGTGGGGTTGAATCGATGTCGCAGGTGACTATGCCGTCAGCGTTTCAGCCAGGTGCGCCGCTCGGCCCTCAGTACGGCCCGCTTGAGCTGGAACGCTACGACGGTCGACTTATGGCACAGGGTCCCAGTTCTGAACTTATGAACGATCGCTTCGGGATTAGCCGCGAGGAACTCGATGCTTACAGCGTTCGAAGTCATGAGCGGGCTCTCGCTGCTACCAGGGCTGGTGCTTTTGTCAAACAGATGGTGCCAATCACCGCCGATCCCCAAGACCCCAACGGTCCATGTATTACCGCTGATGAGGGCATTCGCGAGCATCTCGATGCGGAGAAGATGGCGGGCCTGAAGACGGTCTTTGCGAAAAATGGCCGCACGACGGCCGCGAACGCATCTCAGGTTAGCGACGGTGCGGCGGCACTGCTAGTCGCTGATCGTGGATACGCTGAACAAAAAGGCCTCAAACCACGCGCCCGCTTTCGTGCTATGTCGGTCGCCGGTGCGGACCCCGTGATCCAGTTCACCGCGATACTTGAGGCCACCCACAAGGCATTAAAAATGGCGGGACTAAGCGCGGCGGACATTGATTTGTATGAGGTAAACGAGGCTTTTGCAGGCGTACCGCTGATGTTTCAGCGCGAATTCGATATTCCGGATGACAAGCTCAATGTCAACGGTGGGTCAGTCGCAATCGGGCACCCGCTTGGCTCAACCGGTGCCCGCATGCTTACGGATTTACTTTGTGAACTTGAACGCTCAGAGAAGAAGTTGGGCTTACAGACTATCTGTGAAGCCCATGGCACTGCCAACACAACAATAATTGAACGCATCTGAGGAGAAAGATATGCAATCGACATATATTACTAAGGGTCGTCCTTCCACCCATGGCGACAGCTACCAGCTCAACACAACGACCATGATTCGGCATGCGGCCCGGACTTATCCAGAACAAGAAATCGTCTATCGTACCGCCGATGGTGGCTGGGACCGGTACACTTACGGCGAGTCCTATCTCCGGATCTGTCAGGCGGCCAACGCATTGCGCAACCTCGGTGTCGGCCCTGGGGACGTAGTTGGCATCCTGGACTGGAATAGTCGCCGACATTTCGAGCTCTATTGGGCGATCCCCGGCCTCGCTGCCGTCATGCTGCAGATGAACCTTCGTTTGGCGCCCGAGGACTTGGGCTATGTTACCGACCACAGTGAGGCGTCCTGGATTCTAGTTGACGAGACCCTGCTACCAATTGCAGAGAAGCTCGCTCCGCTGGTGCCTCAAGTCAAAGGCTGGATCGTAATGACCGAGTGTCCGCTGTCGCAGATCAGCACGACCCTGACGAACGTGCATCACTTCGAGGATCTGCTCCTGGCGGAAGATACACACATCGATTGGCCTATGGTGGACGAGACGTCTGCCTACAGCGCCTGCTACACGACAGGCACAACAGGTAGGCCCAAGGGAATCTACTACTCCCACCGCGGTATCTATCTGCACACTTTGGCGATGGACAGTGTGATCGGTGTGAGTAGTGACGACACCGCCATGCTCATTACGCCGATGTTCCACGGTCAGTGCTGGGGTCTTCCGCAGGCCGCCGTCCAGGCGATGGCTAAAGTCGTCCTGCCAGGCCGCTACGTCGCTGAGGATACGTCGGTTTTGGTCGATGCAATGATAGAAGAAAAGGTTACTGTAGCTAACGGTGCGCCAGCGATCTTTACACCGATGCTGGAGTACATCCGATCACTGGACAACAAGCCAGACTTCAGCCGTGCGAGGCTGCTGAGCGGTGCCACCGAGCCATCGTTGAGTCTGATGCGTGGCTTTTATGATCTCACCGGGGCCGACATTATTCACGCCTATGGCGCCACCGAGACCACTCCGCTGGTCACGGTCAACAAGGGGCTGAAACCGTCGCTGCGCGAAGTGTTGAGCGACGAGCAAACATGGAACCGCAAGCGCTGCCAAGGCTTGATGGTATCCGGCGTCGATTTCCGACTTGTTGACGGTGCCGGTAAGGATGTGCCCTTCGACGGCATTTCCCAGGGCGAGGTGTTATTAAGAGGACCTTGGATCATCGAGAAGTATCATAAGCTTGAGGACGATGGGGATCGCTTCCTCGACGGCTACTGGCGGAGCGGTGACGTCGGCACGATTGACCAGCACGGCTACCTCAAGCTGACCGATCGTCTAAAAGACGTGATCAAGAGCGGTGGCGAGTGGATCTCCTCCATCGACATGGAAAATGCGCTGATCGCGCACCCTCGCATCCGCGATGCTGCAGTTGTTGGCATTGAGCATCCCAAGTGGCAGGAGCGCCCTGTCGCCCTGTTGGTTACCGACGACGGCACCGAGTTGCCACTGGACGAGATCCACGAAGTTCTAAAACCCAGTTTCGCCAAGTGGCAGCTGCCAGATACTGCCCTGTTCCTCGAAACGTTGCCACGCACCAGCGTCGGCAAGCTCGACAAGAAGACGATCCGCGCCACATATAAAGATATCTACAAGGACATCTGATGGCTATTCTCAATATCCGCCGCAACGAATCCATCGTTATCCTCGAACTCAATCGGCCAGAAGCCCGCAATGCACTTAACGAAGAAGTCTTAAGCGAACTGGGAAAGGCGCTGGTGACTTTTCAGTACGACGACAGCGTGCGTGCCGTGGTGCTTCACGGTGCCGGCGGGAACTTCTGCTCGGGGGCCGACATCACTGCCTTTGATCGTATTCGTGAGGATGCGTTGATCGGCCCACGCAAAGCACTTGGTGGCACGTTCTGGGATGACCTGGCACGGTTTCCCAAGCCCGTTATCGCCGCCGTAGAGGGCCTGGCCCTGGGCGGGGGCTGCGAGCTTGCTCTCGCCTGTGACATCGTCATTTCAGCTGACACCGCGAAGTTTGGGGTGCCCGAGGTCAAGCTCGGCGTCATCCCCGGGGGGGGCGCCACGCAGCGTTTGGTAAGGGCGCTAGGCAAAGCCAAGGCAATGACCATGCTGCTGACTGGCAATTTCATCAGTGCGGCTGATGCATGCGCCGACGGTATCGTCGCCCGCGTGGTCCCAGAGGGTGAGGCTCTTGACCAAGCACTTGCAATGGCTGGACATATCGCCGCCAATTCGCCGCTGGCCGTAGCGCTGGCCAAAGACGCGGCGTTGCAGGCCTTTGAGACATCACTCAGCCAGGGTCTCAAGTATGAAAAGCAGAACTTTCATGTGGCAATCCACTCAGCCGACAGCCACGAGGGTCAGGCCGCCTTTCTGGCGAAGCGAGCACCTCACTACACAGGAAAGTAAACACCATGAGCGAATTGTTTCCCGATTATAAGGCACCTTGGGAGGCCGAGGACCACACGTTGCTGCGCGACCAAGCGGCCAAGTTCTTCGCCCGCGAAGTCACGCCTAACCAGGAGCGATGGGCTGAGCAGCACCAGGTTGACCGTGAATTATGGAACAAAAGCGGCGCTGCTGGTTTATTGTGTACTGGCCTGCCCGATGAGTACGGTGGTGGTGGTGGTAACTTCGGCCACGAGGCCGTGGTCCAAGAGGAGCTGGCGCTGGCCCGAGACACTGCGTTCGGATTCAGCGTACACTCGACCATCGTCGCCCATTACATAGCGGCTTATGCAACAGAGGCGCAGAAGCAGCGCTGGATTCCGGCAATGGCGAACGGTGAGAAGGTGATTGGCATCGCTATGACCGAGCCCGGCACGGGTTCGGATTTGCAGGCAGTTCGTACGACTGCGATCCGCGACGGTGATCACTACGTGATCAATGGATCAAAGACGTTCATCTCGAATGCCACCCACGCTGACCTGATGGTTGTGGTGGCCAAGACTGACACGTCACAAGGCGCCCGTGGTATTTCATTGTTCGTGGTCGAGGTGGACAAGGTCGAGGGCTATGAGCGCGGACGGGTGTTGCAGAAGCTTGGGCAACACGGCCAGGACACGCGCGAGCTTACCTTCATCGACATGCGCGTACCCGCGGAGAATTTGCTTGGTGGCAAAGAAGGCCAGGGCTTCTTCCAGTTGATGGAACAGCTACCCCGTGAGCGCTTGATTATCGGAATTGCCGGTGTCGCGATGGCCGAGGCCGCAGTCTTGGAGGCGATCAAGTATGCCAAGGTACGGACGGCGTTTGGCAAGCCAATCCTGGATTTTCAGAACACGCGCTTCGTGCTTGCCGAGTGCAAGACCGAGGTATTGGCCGCGAAAACCTTTATGGATCACTGCGTCCAGCGCTACATGGACGGTGATCTCGACCCTGCCACCGCTTCAATGGCTAAGTTGCTCGGTACCGACAAGCAGGTCGCCATCATCGACCGTTGTCTGCAAGTGTTCGGCGGCTATGGTTATTTGATGGAGTATCCCATCGCGCAGATGTACGCCGCTGCGCGGGTGCAAAAAATCTACGGTGGCACCAACGAGATCATGAAGGAGCTGATCGGGCGATCACTTTGACGGAGCCTGTTAGCATACTATCGTTGCGATGTAGGCCGGGACATTGATAACAATGTCCCATAATAAAGGTAGCCGATGAATGGCGATGGAGCATCCTCTGGGCCACCATTAACGCTGCAGGCAGCTGCCTAGATGAGACTGTAAATAAATCTGTATAACTACCCTCCACATTACAGGTGACCGTCCAGGCGGTCACCGAATTCAATACAAAAGCAATTTAATGCCGGCCCCAATCACGGATTGGCAAGGTCCATTGCTTTGAGGCCTGCTGGATCGCCAAGAAGGCCACTTTCGGTGCTGAGTCATCGGTGGTCGACCCGGTAGCCGGAGCGTAGGTCCTCTCTATCTGGGACAAAGCTTGGAGTAACCGATTTCATCATTATCACCTGTCGAACGCATCAACACTATACGAATGTATAGTATACTAAGGTTCAATAGCAGCGTTTCTGGTAACCTTGCACGTCCCGACCAATCGTGGCTGCTTAGCGTACAAAGTCAGCGCCAGCTTGATAATCCGGTCATGTTCGAGGAACCACGCAGACTCAGCTATGCACAGGAGCTAGATAGTGAAGAAAACGGTGGGGGTATCCCCTAAAGTGAATAGCGACTTGACTGCGAAGGCACGCATCCGCAATGCGGCATTCGCTCTGTATGCGAACTACGGAGAGGACGCGACCTCGATGCGTGCCATTGCCGAGGCGGCGGGTGTAACGGTTGGTTTGGTGGTGCACCACTTTAGAACCAAGGACGGACTGCGCGAGGTTATCGAGCAACATATTGTTGATTTGTTCTTCGGCGCGATCAAGCAAGTCCCCCTCGAAGGAACCACGGCGGAGATTGCAGCTGCTCGTGACGAAGCGGTCGCGGACATGCTCTCTGATAACCCAGCGGTAGTCGGTTACCTCAGGCGGGCCTTGCTCGATCCCATGGGGCACCGCGGCCGTATTCTGGAGATGCTCACTGATCTTGCTGCCAAACAAGTGGCGACTTTGCGTAATGTCGGCGTAGCGTCGAAGGCACACCGTGACTCAAGTCAAGTAATTGGCGTCATGATTCGCCAGCTCGGGCAGCTCTTTCTTCAACCCATGGTCGATTCCATGTGGAGTCAATTGGCCGGACCCAACGCGGCTGAAGATGACAAGCCGCTCCTGGTAGTAAAGGTGCAGGAGTCCTGATTTGGAGTAGTTCAGACCAAATCTGACAGATCCCTTTGAAAAAGAGAGGGTTACCGGTTCTGATGAAGGTGTCTGTCAGGTCAAGTCTGAATTACTACAGATGAGGAAATTGACTTCCCGGTAACTCATTGATTTGCCAAGTTAATGGCCCGCCCGTCAGGATTCGAACCTGAGACCTCTGCCTCCGGAGGGCAGCGCTCTATCCAGCTGAGCTACGGGCGGAAAACGATTTTCACGGCACTTTCGATGGCACCCCGGGGGCGCGGACGCGCATGATAGCGGTTCAGCGTCGACGAGTCCACGATTGGGAATGA
>JAJUIX010000078.1 GCA_029267455.1 Enteractinococcus sp.
CGTCACCAATCGACGTCTGACCTAGCCCCCGCATAAGCCCCTTTCCATACCTTGGCATTGGCGTCAGCTGCACCACCAGGTGGCTGACGCCATAATTTTTAACGCTCGATATTCACGGGCCGTGACATGACGAAGGCCCGAGCAATTGCCCGGCGCCTGGAACTGTGGGTTGAGGCTCTACTGTCCTAAGCCTGGATTATTTTCTTCGCCTTCTTTGGGAAACTGTGTTGCTGGGTCGGTCTCAGCGTCTGATTCTACGGTTTCGTACCACAGCGCACTGATTCGTCCCGTATCGTCGACCTGAAGGTGAAGATCTACCGGTTGCGCTGTCAGGTCGGGAGTCAATCGTGTGATGCCATAATCTGGTTCGGGCTCTTCATAGTCAGAAGGCACGTATGGCAGTGAAGGGCGTAGCTGCGAATTGAGGGTACCGACCAAGGAATCCACTGGGATTTCCTCGCTCAGTTGCGGCGAGACGCGTGGATACCAGTCTTGCTTGTTGATCGCTCGAACACCGTTGATCTCGTCCACCACCCACTGTGAGGCTTCAGCCGCTTCTGTATCAGGGAAGGATACTTCCGTAACGTGGGTCGGGACGGAACCTTGGTCGGGCAATTCATCAGCGATTTCAGAGTCGGCGACGCATCCGGTCAATGACAAGCCAGCGACCACGATAGTCAGGAATAGGGTATGAGGTTTAGATGCTTGCATAATTTATGGTGCGGTGACCATGTCCCCCATGAGTGGCGCGCCAACGAATGGGTCGACGGCCAAGGCGACGAAAATCAACGTCAGGTAGGTAATGGAAAGATGGAAGACGCGCATGGCCTTCTTATCAGTGAAATCAGGTCGTTGCGAGTCGCGGTAGAGTTTGTGCGCTTCGAATATGAACCAGCCACCTGCTACCGCAGCAGTGGCGGTATAGACGATTCCGGCCCACCCCATCGGTAGGAGCAACAGAGAAATCACCACGGTCGCCCAGGTGTACAGCACAACCTGGGAAGATACCCGGCGCGAGGTAGCGATAGCCCCCAGCATGGGTACATCGACTTCCTGGTAATCCTCTTTATACTTCAAGCTCAATGGCCAGTAGTGCGGCGGAGTCCAAAGGAAAATCACGACGAAGAGCACAACGGCGGGCCATTCTACGGTGCCGCGCACGGCAGCCCAGGCGATCAACACCGGAAATGCCCCGGCCAGACCGCCCCAAATGATGTTCTGCTCGGTGCGGCGCTTCAGAATGAGCGAGTAAATGACCACGTAGAAGAAGATAGCAGCAATACCGAATGCGGTGGCCAGCCAGTTCGTGCCGACGGCGAGGATAGCAATGGCAGCAAATGTCAGGACCCACGAGAAAACGAGAGTTTCGCGGGGTGTGACTTCACCGGTTACCAACGGGCGGTTCTTAGTGCGCTGCATGTGCTTATCGATGTCGCGGTCGATATAGCAGTTAAACGAACCGGAAGCACCGGCAGCGAGTGCGCCACCAACCATTGTTGCCAACACCGTCCACAAGTCCGGCCAGCCGCGTTGTGCGAAAATCATCGTTGGCAAGGTGGTAACCAGCAGCAGTTCGATTACGCGGGGCTTGGTGAGGGCAAGATAGGCTTTCGCCTTGCGGCGGAACCCGATCTTTGGTCGAGTCGACTCCGAGGCTGTGGCAGACGAAGTGTCTGGAAGGGCGGCGGACTCTAACGAAGTTGACATCAATACTCTCGTGCTCTAAGTAACAAGTCAGTAAACCTTTGGCGATCTGAACATGTCAGTGCCTCTATCTAGTGTAGCCGTTGTGTAACGCCTCGCGCACAAATCTTGAAGCCACGTAGCATTTGCCCGGTAAGCTTAGAATGAGTTTTGCATTGAGTAACCTTCAGAACGCATCTACCGCAACCTTTCAGGAAGGCATTTCGTGGTCTCCTCCGCTACTAATCCGACCCCAACGACTACAGCCCTTAACCGCCTCCTTCCAGCCCGAGAGTACGTGTACTCTGATAAGGACCAACGTGTAGTTGACACGTTGCGGGTGCTTGCCGCAGACGCCGTAGAAAAAGTGGGTTCCGGTCACCCTGGTACCGCCTTTTCGCTATCACCGGTTGCCTGGCAACTCTTCCAGAACGTGATGCACTTTGATCCGACCGACCCCCATTGGGAAGGCCGAGATCGGTTCATCCTCTCCCCCGGACACACATCTTTGACCCTATATTTGCAATTGTTCGCTGCGGGCGCGGGGCTAGAAATGTCAGACCTCGCCTCACTGCGCACATGGGGCTCCAAGACACCGGGCCACCCTGAATATGGCGACACCGATCACGTCGAAATTACCACCGGGCCACTTGGTCAAGGACTTGCCTCGGCTGTGGGTTTTGCTTATGATCAACGCCGCATTCGTGGCCTACTGGATCCAGAAGCCGCACCCGGCACCTCCCCGTTTGATCACCACATCTTTGTGATCGCCTCCGACGGCGACCTTCAAGAAGGCGTGACCTCTGAGGCCTCGTCTCTCGCAGGCACCCAGGAGCTTGGCAACCTCATTGTCATTTGGGACGACAATAAGATCTCGATCGAAGACGACACCGACGTCTCCTTTACAGAAAATGTTGAACAGCGCTACGAGGCATATGGCTGGCATGTACAACGCATCGACTGGCTGCAGACCGGTGACTACGTTGAGGACACTCGAGCGCTCTATGACGCCTTGATCAATGCGAAACAAGAGACGGATAAACCGTCCTTAATTTCCTTGCGCACGATTATTGGCTGGCCATCGCCCAAGAAACAAAACACCGGAGGCATCCACGGTGCCAAGCTTGGAACCGAGGAGCTCGCTGGCCTGAAGGAAGTCTTAGGTTTTGACGCTGATGAGCACTTCGTCATGGATGAAGAACTGCTCGGGCACGCGCGTACTGTCCGTGACCGTGCAGCTACCTATCGCAAGAGCTGGGAAGCCGCCTACCAGGCGTGGCGAAACAACAATCCGGAACGCGCAAAACTGTATGATCGCTTAGTCGCCGGTGAGCTCCCTGATAACTTTGAGGAAGCCTTCCCCACCTTTGAGGCTTCCGACGGCCCGATGGCCACTCGTGCAGCCTCCGGCAAGGTCCTGAGTGCCCTTGCAGATGTGATGCCAGAACTATGGGGTGGTTCCGCAGATCTTGCGGGCTCAAACAATACCACCATGGCAGGTGAACCATCCTTTATCCCGGTGGAACGCCAGACCAGAGCCTGGTCGGGCCACCCCTATGGGCGCACGCTACATTTCGGTATTCGCGAGCATGCTTCGGGTGCGATCATCAACGGTATCAACCTGGGAGGCCTCACTCGCGGCTATGCCGGGACTTTCCTGATCTTCTCGGATTACATGCGCCCAGCCGTACGTCTGGCCTCGCTCATGGGTGTGCCATCCATTTTCGTGTGGACCCACGACTCAATTGGGCTTGGCGAAGACGGCCCGACCCACCAGCCCGTTGAACACCTGGCAGCCCTACGTGCTATGCCAAATCTTGACGTCGTTCGTCCAGCGGACGCTAACGAAGTCTCCGTGGCATGGCGAACCATTCTGGCACAGCGGCAACGCCCCTCCGGGCTGATCTTGTCCCGCCAGGGTCTGCCGATCTTCGATCGCAACCAGACCGCATTCCGCTCGGCCGAGGGTGTCACACGCGGAGCGTATGTGCTGGCCGAAGCCACCAACGACGACGGCGAAACCACCCCAGAGGTGGTCCTGATTGGTACGGGTTCGGAAGTTCAATTGGCCCTGGAAGCACGAGAAACTCTGCAAAGCCAGGGCATTGCGACTCGCGTGGTATCAGCCCCTTGTCTGGAGTGGTTCGATGCCCAAGACGAGTCGTACCGCAATGAAGTGCTGCCGGCAGACACGTTGCGCGTGTCCATTGAGGCTGGTGTGGAACAGGGCTGGCAGAAATACACCAGTGGTCACGGCCATGCGATCTCACTGGAACACTATGGTGCTTCGGCCGATTATCAAACGCTGTTTAGCAAATTCGGTATCACAGCCGACGCGCTGGTCGAAAAAGTTCATAGCCTCTACAACGCTTAAGGAACGCACGTGACGCAAAACAAATACACTAAAGCTCTCCACGACGCAGGGGTGTCGCTGTGGCTTGATGATTTGTCACGGGACCGCATCATCTCCGGAGATCTTCAACATCTTATCGACACCAAATCCATCACCGGTGTAACGACCAATCCGGCGATTTTTCTCAAAGCTCTCACCAGTGGCTCTGCCTACGATAAGCAGTTGGGTGAACTCGCCGCAGCTGGCGCGGATGCTCAAAGCGCAGTCGTGGAGATGACCACCGATGACGTACGGGCAGCCTGCGATGTGTTAGCGCCGGTATATGAGGCAACCGAGGGATACGACGGACGCGTATCCATAGAAGTTGACCCACGATTGGCCTGGGATACCGAAAAGACCGTCGCCCAAGCGCTTGAGCTAGCAGAAAAAGTTGACCGTGAGAACGTCTTGGTCAAAATCCCCGCGACCGAAGAAGGCCTCCCGGCCATCTCACAAGTTCTGGCAGAAGGCATCAGTGTCAACGTCACGTTGATCTTTTCGCTGGACCGTTACCGACAAGTCATCAACGCGTGGCTGACCGGCCTCGAAGGCGCCCGCTCCAAGGGACGTGACCTATCAACCATCCATTCTGTGGCGAGCTTCTTCGTATCGCGGGTCGACACCGAGATCGATAACCAGTTGAAAGCCGCCGAGCTGGCCGAAGAACGACTCCTGCAACTCCGCGGACGGGCAGGCATTGCGAACGCGCGTCTGGCGTACCGGATATTTGAACAGATGCAGGATACGGAGCGTTGGCGTCTACTGTGTGAAAATGGTGCGAAGTTACAGCGACCCCTATGGGCTTCGACGGGCACGAAAAATCCCGAGTACTCCGATGTACGATATGTCAATGGCCTTGTAGCTGCACATACCGTCAACACCCTCCCAGAGGACACGCTTAACGCGGTGGCAGATCACGGCGAGATCACCGAAAATCGCATCCCAGATAACTACGCGATGGATGACGATGATCTCGATAATCTTGCGCGGGCTGGTATTGATTATCACCAAGTGGTAACCAAGCTTGAAGCCGAGGGACTGGAGAAATTCGTGACGGCTTGGAATGAGCTGCTTGAAAGTATCGACCAACAGCTCGAGGCGCATAAATAGTCTGCATCCTCGAACACATGAAACGGCCGGGCCACCGCAATCGTCATGCGGTGGTCCGGCCGTTTCGTTATTTATTTATTCGAAGTGCTTGGAGTCTATGGAAGGATGAGCTGCTGACCAGGGTAGATCAGGACAGGATCAGAGATCTTGTCGGCATTTGCCTGGTAGATGCTCTCCCAGCCGCCTGCTACACCCTGGGCCTGAGCGATTGAAGATAGCGTATCGCCGGCTACAACGGTGTAGGTCTCACCGCTGACTGCGGCCTGCTGTGGAGCTGCTGGTGCAGACTGAGCTGGTTGCTCGACAGGCTGCTCTTGAACCTGCTGCTCCACAGGAGCCTGCTGTTGTGCAGTCTCAGAGGAGGTTTGCTGCTGCTGAGCAGGCTGTTCTTGTTGCTGAGCCTGTTCCTGGGCGCCCGAGCCACCCTGAGGTGCTTCGTTGCCGGAGAGGCCAAGCTGAGCTGAGCATGCTGGCCATGCACCCCAACCCTGACCTTCGAGCACGTTTTCTGCAACAGAGATCTGCTGTTCACGGCTAGCATCAGCAGGGTTTCCAGAACCACCGTAGGCTTCCCAGGTGGACTGTGAGAACTGGAGTCCACCGCTATAGCCGTTGCCGGTGTTGATGCTCCAGTCGCCGCCAGATTCACATTCGGCAAGCTGGTCCCAGGTGCCGCCGGTATCAGCGGAGGCTGGGGTCGCAAAAGCTAGAAATGGAAGCGAAATGGCTGCAGCTGCTGCGAGTGACTTGGCTGCGAATTTGCCACGCGATGGGTTATTCAGACGATGGCGATTTTCATGCTTCACGTTGTGTCAGTCCTTTCCTTCGCGAATCGCGATAGGGATGTCGGTCTCAGGCCAAAATGTTCCGCTAGGCGCTGTCAATCGGTCATGTACTAGCGACTGCTGCTGTGTTATGCATTGGCCTGAGTTCGCCACACTACAGGTTTTCAATTCGTTATCAAAACGTTAC
>JAJUIX010000167.1 GCA_029267455.1 Enteractinococcus sp.
CCGGTCAATGGCGCCGGCTTCGGAATCTGCCGACGGCAACGAGTCCAGGAACGTGCTCAGTTCCGGGAGCTGCTGCGCTACGACATCCGCTGTTTCCATACCCCAATGCTACCTAGAGCCACGGACACGATAAGAAACCACCACCACAATGTGGAAAACTCCACCCCACTCCGACACCCTGTGGAAAACACCCAACACGCCCCCAGCGTGGCGCTACCCTCCACACCTCGCCTTCGAACGCACCGAACCTTACATAGCCTGGGAACGATGATTGCTGGCCCATTTCTCACTCTTTTAGAGGTGAATCGCAACTGGATATTGCTGTCTCGGCTATCGTTTAGTAAACCCTCACGATATTGCAAGAGCGGCACGAGCTCATTGAGTCATGCGGAGAGAAAGCATGTCGATCGGAGCTTAGAAGGAGCTTCTCGGATGGTCAGTTCGACGTCGTTATCCCGGGCCAGTAGTAACTATCTGGCGTCTCACGGGCACCGAAAATTGCTTGTCCGACCCGTACCACGGTTGAGCCTTCTTCGATAGCAACTTCGAAGTCGCCGGACATGCCCATGGAAAGCTCGCCCGGACCGATCAGTTCGGGGACTTCTTCGCGCATCTTGTCGCGTAGGTTCCGCAGCAGTACGAAGCACTCCCGAACCCGTTCGACCTCCGGAGTGAACAACGCCAGCGTCATCAACCCTTGGACCTTCAGGGTCGGATAATCCTGGAGTGCCTCAAGGAATTCGCGCAGCTCATCGGGCTGGATACCGTATTTCTGAGGTTCATTTGACGTATTGACCTGCACAAAAACCGGCAGGGTGCGTTCGGCGTTCTGCAATCGCCGATCGAGCGCCTTGGCCACCCGCAACCGATCGAGTGCTTGAAATTCTGACGCATACGCGGCGACATCGCGAGCTTTATTCGTCTGGAGGTTGCCAATGACGGACCATTCGATGTCGAGGTCTTTCATCGCGTGATACTTGGCCGTAGCCTCTTGCACCCGGTTTTCGCCAAATTGTCGTAGCCCGGCTTGCACTGCCAGGCGAATTCGCTCTTCCGGTACAGTTTTACTCACCGGCAATAACCGGATCTCAGCGGGATCACGGCCGACACGCTCAGCGGCGTCGGCGATTCTCTTGTTCACCGCTGCGATGTTGGCCTTGAAATCTTCCAGGGTGTTAGCTTCCGGGAACTCATCTGGCGTCAGAATCTCACTTGGCATATGCCGAACTGTAACACGCTGGTGGTACCGATGCCATAAGTTTTCCCGACGGCGACGACGGCGTCGTTGTCTTGCGGCTGAAAGCACCAGGTGAGGTTTGTATCTCTGCGTGTCTGGCGGTTAACATACTAGCGAAGACCACCTCTTACGGTGGGGTGACTGAGCAGGCTAGGTCTCGGCCCGCACGGCCGTGTACGCAGGTTCGATTCCTGCCCCCACCTCGACAATAGCCCCTGGGTTGCAGCCGAAACGGCAGCTGCCCAGGGGCTTTGCAGTTTATTCTGCTGTATCTTCGGTGGCTGACTGAATGGCGGGCTTGGACTTGGCGGACTTCAGACGTCGGCCCGATTTTCGAGGGCTGTTGAGTTCAGCAAATAACTCGGGCAGGTGTTCCCACTGCGGCAGCTGGCCAAAGGTCTCCTGGGTTTGGATCACCACTTGACGTGCAAGATTCCGGTTGGCTACCCCACCGATTCCGGCACCAATACCAAATGGGACCATCCGGCCGAGGAATCGCACGGCCTCACCGCGGACGAGTGTTCGCATGAACCGGTTGGCCAGCGCCGAAAAAGCCCGCTCGGTCAGCCCGGTCAGGCCCGAAGCGAGCCAGGCTGACGGCCCCAGCGTACCGAAACGACTACCTGGTTGGGAGGTGGCGGCCTGTTGTAACAGCTCGCGACCCTCTTCGCCGAGCATGATCGTCATGACCAGCGCTTGGGCCTGTTGATCGGTTTTGGTATGCAAACCCGCCAGTTCCGCGATGGACTGGGCATACAGCGCTGTCAGTTCCAAGAAACCCAGCGCGGCCCCGAAAGATGCCCCCAGACTGGTAGCGGTCCCAATACCTGGCACGGCACCAACCCCACCGGCGGTTGCACCCGTGGTGGCCAGCGCGGCGATATAACGCCGAGACATGCGTTCGGCTAATTCACCTGGCGAATCATGCGGGTGCTTTTTCGTCAGTCGGCGCAGGTTGGCAATGACCAATGGCCGTTGGGCTCGCATGGCGGCCAGCACTGCGCGTTGGAAGGCTGGTTTTGGGCGGCCTTTGGAATCAACGGCTTTGCTGAGCATTTTCTGGGCGCGACGGGCAGCTTTGTCCCGGCGTGCGCGTTTGGCAGCTTTGTTTTTTGGGATTTCGTTTTCGGATGGCACGGTCAGCTCACATTCTGGGTAAGAAACGGTGTGATGCCCGATGTGGTTTCAGCTTCGATGACCCGGGTGTGAGTTGTCAACCAGTGGCGCGCGAATTTAGCCGATGGGTGTTCGGTCTCCCCGATCGTGATCCACAGGACCCGTCTGGGCTCGAGCTGTTCTGCTGGCTTGTCCAGGGCTTCGAGCATGGGGTTGTCGATGACATACCCGTTGATACCGATAACGGCATTCATTGCTTCGGGTCGGATCCGCAACATTGTGGTGGCCAATGCTGCTCCTTGGCCCACCCCGATGACTTGGATGCTGGTATAGCTGGTGTTGCCGTATTCGTCGTCGTCGAGCGCATCAAAGACCCGGTGTGCTGCGGAGAGCACTTCGGGAAAACTGGGATGTCGGTAGTCCGAGATGGTGAACCAGTTGTGGCCGAAGGTCGCGTCAAATCCGGCCTGGAGTGCCAGCCCGGTGGTGCCCTCGGGTAGGTAATCAAAATAGTACTCGGCTACGGTTTCCGGGGTTGAACCGGCGTCGTGCAAGATCAGCACCAGCTGGGTGGTCCGACGGTGTTCGGGCGCGGACCAGATCGCACGGTGGCCGGTGGTGAGCGTTTCAGAATACATGTGCTTACTCTAGCGAAGGTTAGGAAACGAAGTGGATGAGGACGCCCACACCGAAGACGCCAATGGCGACGATGATGCACCCGATTTCGATGAGCATGCCGATACCCATGGCTTTCAGTGCTTCGGCGGACGAGCGGAGCGCTGCGCTGGGGTCGCGTCGTCGATAATATTCGGCGCCAAATAGGCCGAGGATGAAGCCGATGAATAGGCCGAAGAATGGGATGACGAAGAATCCGACGATAGCTGCCAGGGTCGCGATCAGGATGGGCGTCTTGGGGATGCGTTCACGCCGCATGGTGCGACCGGTCAGCACCAGGGAGGCGCTCCAGCCCAGCACAGACAGGGCCGCGGCGATGATACCGGTCGACCAGGAGGCGGTTGAGCCGAGGATCCAGGCCCAGGCGATCATGGTGATGATGGCTACGGGCGAGCCGGGCAGGACAGGAAAAATGATGCCGCCCAGGGCGACAAGCATCAACAGGGCTGCTATGACAGTGACTACAACATCCACAATGTCAGATTAGCCGCCGACGGCGATATCTGCCCACACGATGTGGTTGCCGTGCTGCTCGGGTTGCAGTCCGAAGAATCCACGGTAGGCAGCACCGGGCCCGGTTTCGAGGACCCCGGAATCGGTGACTTCAAGATCCGAGCTCAACAAGACGTAGTCGGCACGGTAGGTTTCATGGTCATCTGTAGGC
>JAJUIX010000170.1 GCA_029267455.1 Enteractinococcus sp.
GAAGCCCCATGTCCGCTTGGCGGTTGGCGGTTTCAGCATCAGTGTCGCGGCAATTAGCGCAACCAATAGCCCCGAGGCGTCGGTCAGCGCATGCACGGTGTCAGTCAGGAGCGCCAAACTGCCGGTAACAATACTCCCGACGAATTGCACCACCACGACGACGGCGGTGATGATAAAAGCGATCCAGAGTTTCTTGCGAAAATCTGGAGACTGGCCGGTCTCCTCAAGAGCCGGCCCGTGGTGATGACCTGCACTCATGGATGATGACTACTCCAAACTTGTATTCGCTGCACGTAAGTGCTCGCAAAGCTGCGCACTTTTACCAGTGGCATCCAACATCTGCTCTGCGGCGGCGATCAAGTTCTTCAGCAGTGCGACATCGGCGAGCGCATACCAGGTCGATCGGCCTTCTGGTCGGGATTTGACCAGTGCGCACTCGAGAAGAAAACTCAAATGCTTACTGACCGTTGATTGTGCTAACCCCATATGATCCACAAGATCACGCACCCGATGCTCACCCGATGCGAGATGTTGGAGAATTGCCAGGCGAGTCGGCTCGGCAAACGCCTGAAATAAATGAGCGTAAGCTTCGGTTGCTAGCTCGTCGACTGCCATCACTTGATTCATCGCCATACGACGATGATACCGCTCAGCGGCGATATAGTGAAGGCTTTCCGGTGTTTTAAGCTACCCGTCGATCAGCATTCGCCCCACGATGAGACGCATGATCTCATTAGTACCTTCAAGGATCTGATGCACCCGGAGATCACGGACAATTTTTTCGATACCGTATTCGTGTAGGTACCCATATCCACCGTGAAGCTGCAGCGCTTTATTGGCCACCTCGAAGCCGGTATCGGTCGCGATGCGTTTAGCCATCGCACATAATTTCACGGTGTCTGGTGCATTCGCATCCAGCGCCCCGGCGGCTCGCAGCACAAAGGTGCGGGCGGCTTCCAGCTCGGTATCCATATCAGCCAGGTCGAAGACCAACGACTGCTGCTGAGTTAACGGGCCGCCAAAGGCGGTGCGCTCCTTGAGGTATGCCACTGCCTTTTCCAACGCGGCCTGTCCCCCGCCTAACGAGCAGGCACCCATATTAATGCGCCCACCATTGAGCCCCTTCATGGCGATATGGAACCCGTCGCCTTCCTCGCCCAAGCGGTTGGCAACCGGCACCCGAACGTCTTCGAAGATTACTTGCCGGGTCGGCTGGGTGTTCCAGCCCATCTTGTGCTCATTGGGCCCAAACGACAACCCGGGTGAATCTGCCGGAACGACCAGGGTGGAGATCCCTTTCGAACCGGTGTCGGCGGTTCGACACATCACGACGTAATATGCCGAGGACCCGGCACCTGAAATAAATTGCTTGACCCCGTTGAGGACATATTCATCGCCGTCCCGTACGGCACGAGTAGTCAACGCCGCCGCATCCGAACCCGCCCCGGGTTCAGTCAAGCAATAACTGCCCAAGTTCTGCATCGAGGCAAGCACAGGAACCCACTTGGCACGCTGATCGTCATTGCCGTGCGCATCAATCATCCACACCACCATGTTGTGAATGGAAATATAGGCCGCCAGAGCAGGATCGGCTTTCGCTAATTCTTCAAAAATGAGGACGGCATCCTGCCGCGTTAACCCTGCGCCCCCGTAGTCTTCCGAGACGTAAATGCCCCCGAGCCCCATCTCGCCGGCTTCAGCTAAAACATCTACGGGAAAGTGTTTCTCGGCGTCCCACTGCAGCGCATGCGGCGCGATCCGCTCCTCTGCAAAATCAGCAACCACCTCAAGTAAAGATTCCTGCTCTTCTGTCAGCACCACTATACGAATTCACCTTTCTTCAAAGCCTGGGCGTGAGTGTCATCGCTCACAATAATCACTACTGGTCAACTGTACAGTAACGCTTTGAAAATTCGTAGAGGCTACCGATCTTTTGCTACTCTGCCGACGCACGTGAAGTTCGCACATTCATGAGCAGTCGCTGCGGGTTATACCAGAGAACATTTCGCATCCACTCTTCGCCAAGCCCCCAATTATGGAGCGCTTCAATCTGGTGACTATAGCTGTATGGAATGGTGGGGAAATCTGTACCTAAGACAACCTTGTTGGCGAGCTCTGCCATGGTTTCTACGTATCCATCCGGAATGGGTGCGAAGTGTCGTTGTGCATACGCTGTCCCGACCATGGTGGTATCAAGATAGACGTTGGGGGCACGTCGCGCTAACTCGGCGAACTCCTCGTATTCTGGCATCCCCATATGAGCGATCACTAACACGAGCTCTGGATATCGCTCCACCAGTTCATAAATGGGACTTGGACCAGTAAATTCACCACCGTGCGGCCCAGAGCCACAGTGCATCACCACCGGTACACCTGCCTGAGCTAATAATTCCCACGACGACGCCAACCGGGGGTCTAGCGCAGAAAAGGCGCCCACCTGGATGTGCACTTTAAAAATCTGCGCTCCTTCGTCGAGCACTTGAGCTACATCATTTTCGACTCCGGGCTCTGGAAAGAACGTTGCCGAATGGATCGCACCCTCGTGGTGGGCCGCAAATGCGCGGGAATATTCGTTGAGAAACTTTGCCATGCCGGGTCGGTGAGCGTAGTTCAGCGCGCTAAATGCAGTGACACCGATGCGCTGCAATATTGCCACTCGCTCTTCGTCGCTATAACGGTATGCAATTGGCCAGGCTGGTTCTCCCATTTCTGGCAACCGATCAAAGAAACCCCATACTTTTTGCTGCACCCGGTCCGGCATAAAGTGCACATGTAGATCTGTGATTCCCGGAAGACCGAGTCCTGCAATATATGCAGGAAGCTCTTCATCCGAAGATGGAGCCGCGAGTTGACTCATTAGGTCTCCTAAGCTCGATGCTGCAATCAATTCTTGATCTATACTAGTGACGCAGATTACGAAGAGGCGATGGAGATCGCCACGACATGCGTGAGAACCGCCAGAACTGGCCTGCGGAATGCCTCAGCATGACTATCATGGCACCGCCTCCTACCAGGTGATCTCCGCACCCTGACTTCTTCAAAGACGCGTCGCTCCTAGCATCGAAACATTGAAGCTCACGCAAACGTGACTTAGCATGATCCAGGTCACCACCAGGAAAAGGTAAGTCACCGTCGGAGGTACTGTGGAAAAGATCATCGTTCTGGACGGAGCTCGAACGCCAACCGGCAGTTTCGGGGGCATGTTCAAAGACGTTGCGGGCTACGAGCTCGGCGCAGCCTCCTCCAAGGCCGCTCTGGAACGAGCCCAGGTGAACGGCGAAGACATATCCGAAGTCATTATGGGGTGCATTGGTCAGGTCGGGGCAGACGCCTACAACGCTCGACGCGTCGCGGTCACCGCCGGACTGCCCACGAATGTCCCGGCCTACACTGTAAATCGCTTGTGCGGTTCGGGACTGCAAGCTATTTGGTCTGCTGCCATGGAGATGCGCTGGAATGACTTGGATTTCGCGCTGGCCGGTGGCAATGAGTCCATGACCCGGATGCCGTTCTACGACTTC
>JAJUIX010000086.1 GCA_029267455.1 Enteractinococcus sp.
ACCCCGCAGAACACGAACGCCTCGGCTTCCGGATGATCTTTAGCCGCCTGGGCCAACATGAACGAGTCACCCACAAAATCTGCGTGCTTGATGATCTCGTCACGTTGATAAAAGTGGCCCAAAATCTTCAAGCGGTCACCCAGTTTTGCCTTGGCTGCCACAATGCGAGCATCCAGCTCAGCCTCGGAGGCCTGGGTATAGCTTGCAGGGATCGGCCCTTGGCGTGGGGTGGTATCGGGGGCGGTGTCTTTCGTAGAAGCTCCAGGCCCGTACCCGAGTTGGGTATCGATCTGCCACGGATCGGTGGTTAATTGACTATCACACGTGGTGGTGATGTTCTCGGGTTGGCCGAAAGCAATTGTGTCACCGAGCGGGGTGCGCTGGCGCTGTTCAGCATCGGCTGCTGCCGCGATGAGTTCTGCAACGCTTGTCATGAAACTCCTAATAGTTGAGGTAGAGGAACTCAGCCCTGGTCGGGCTGTTCTTTGAAGCGATAAAGTCTGGCCGGCCGATGCGGGGTGCCTTCTTCAAGCCGCCCGGTATCGACGAGCTGGCCTTGTGCTAGCATGTCCCGACGAAAGTTGGCAGGATCAATCTGTTCACCCAAGATCGCCTCGTGGACGCGGCGCAGTTGGGCCAGGGTGAACTCTTCGCCCAGAAAACGGTGGGCAATCATGGAATATTCGGTTCGTTGCCGTAAGCGCCACACCGCATACTCGATGATTTCTGCGTGATCGAAGGCTAACTCCGGAAGCCGATCAATGGTAAACCACGCCACGTTGGCATCTGCACTGGCCACGAGAGCTTCGGAGAACTCTGTCACGACATCTCGATTAGCAGAGGCGACGTCACTGGCCACATCACGAGACGGCTCAGTTGTTGGGGGAGCGATTAAATCGGGCTGTCCATATAGGCCCCAGTAAGCGATGGTCACCAGACGTGGTGCTGAAGCCGATCTAGTGGTGGCACCGAAGCTGAAAAGCTGTTCGAGATAACCGGGGGAGCGCAGTACTGCCTCATGGATAGTGCGCGATGCGGTTTGGTGGAGGTCTTCATCCCAGGGGATCGGTCCGCCAGGAAGCGCCCAATGACCATCAAAGGGCGGCCGCGTTCGGCGAACCAACGGGATCCACAGGGTGGTTGAGTGTTCCACTCGGGTGCTATCACGCCCTGCGTATTCGCCCCAGGTAGAAATCACCTCACCAGAACGCGGATCCGCGACGTTGGCGTCGATCGGGGGATGCAGCGCAAAGGCCACTGTCGACACGGCTACGGCCGGCGGCATGAACCGTCGCTCCGAGGCGCTCGGTGCCGAGAAGTTGACCATGCGCTTTCTCCTTCGCGCTCGCGAAATCTGCTGGACTCGACTTAAAGTCAGATTGACTTTAAGTAAGTATGCTCGCGGTTACAGGCAATGTCAAACATGTGCTGATGGGCTATCCACAGTTCTTGAAGCCCACCTGACTGAATCGGTGTATGCGGGCATAATGGTTAACGTCGATCAACCAAGGTGGTACATCATGAGCCGCACTACTACACCAGAAACCGTCCGTTACGCTATCCTGCCTTCTCCGATTGGAGAGTTGCTGGTTGCTGCCATTGATCAAGAAGTCGTGCATGTGGCGTTTCAGAATCACAATTTCGAACGCGTCATCGAGCGCCTGCAAACACAATTTGGAGGCCCCGTACTTCGAGACGACGAGGCACTGAAATTCGCCACCCAACAATTCGAGGAGTACTTTGCCGGCACTCGAAAAAGTTTTGAACTAGCAACCCGCCAACCCACCCCTGATCGGTTCCTCAGCGAGGTGCAACAGTCTTTGGCGACCATCCCATATGGCGAAACCCTGTCGTATGGTGAATTGGCTATTCGGCTCGCTCGCCCCGGTGCAGCCCGAGCTGTCGGCAGTGCATGCGCCAGAAACCCTATGCCGCTGATCCAACCGTGCCATCGCGTCGTTCGTGCCGATGGCAGCTATGGAGAATTTAGTGGGACCCCGGAAGCCAAGGAATACCTCTTGGCTTTTGAACGAGGTGATCGCCCCCATGCGTCAACATCCTGACTATGCCAATGTGTTGATTGACGACGCCGGTGTAGCTCGGCCCCGGTGGGCTGTATCGAATCCGGTATTGCAAGAGTACTTCGATACCGAGTGGGGCCACCCGGTACGAGATGAGCAAGGGGTCTTTGAGCGGTTAAGCCTTGAAGGTTTCCAGGCAGGGTTATCTTGGCTCACTATTTTGAATAAACGTGGGGCGTTTCGAGTGGCGTTTGCCAACTTCGATCCTGAAATAGTCGCTTGCTATACCGAAGCTGACCTCGCGCGATTGATGGACAACCCGGGTATTGTTCGAAACCGTCAGAAGATTACGGCAGTTATCAATAATGCCCAGGCCACCTTGGCCTTACGAGAAAAAGGCGGACTGTCGGAACTCATCTGGTCATACCAACCCACAACGGACCCGGTGTTGGATGACGAAGGCAATCCACCGAGCCAGTCTGTGGAATCAATTGCCCTAGCCAAAGAGCTTAAACGCCATGGTTTTCGGTTTGTCGGACCTACTACCGTCTTCGCCATGATGGAGGCCATCGGGGTGGTGAATACTTTCCCGTTTCGTGAACTCCGCGGCCTTTCGGAGACTAAACAGTCTCGATAGTGTGGAAAGGAACCCAATTGATAGGAGTGAATTCATGAGCGACCTTAAAGGCCGTCGCATAGCTTTCTTGCTCACGAATGGATATGAGCCGTCCGAGCTGTATTCGCCATGGGACGCCGTGATTGAACAAGGCGCCGAGGCCGTCTTGGTTTCCCCGGAGTCAGAAGAAGTCAGCGGTGGTGACCACTCGCAGAAGGTAGACCTCAACGTTGCAGAGGCTAAAGCCGATGATTTTGATGCACTGGTTCTGCCGGGCGGGACGAAGAACGCTGATCAGCTTCGCATGAATCAAGATGCAGTGAACTTTACGCGCGCATTCTTCGATTCGAACAAAACGGTCGCATCGATCTGCCACGCAGCGTGGATCCTCACTGAAGCCGATGTAGTCAAAGACCGTAATATGACGAGTTATCCAAGTCTGCAGACCGATCTGCGGAATGCAGGGGCCAACTGGTCAGATGAAGAACTCGTGGTGGACGGCAATCTGATTACCTCACGTTCGCCGAAGGATCTGCCAGCGTTCAATGAGGCCATTATTAATAAACTCAGCGAAGAGAACTGATAAGGCCTAACTTGTGATGAGGCGCGGATGCAGCACTGCATCCGCGCCTATGGCATTAAATCTCACAATGTTGTAAGAACCGCTTCTCATTGTGCGGAGGTTGAAAGCGAGCGGGCCTTTGTAATTTTCCCAACTAAGACATAATGGAAGCTATGGAATCATCACCACAAGATCCACCGGGTGCAGGACGACTAGCCAAAGCGCTCGGTTTTACTGCGTTGCTCATCAGTGGGGTCGTGATTGCGACATTTGCGACAAGCCGCTGGCGCAAAATGCGTCAGACAGAAGACCTCATCAAGGCGCTACCGCCCCCACAACAGCCATCTGATGAGTCCACTGTAGAACCAGCGGAACCCGTTGAAGTTCAAGAGGCGGAGCTGCAAGAAGATACGACTCCCGAAGACATCGAAGAAGCACCGCAAAAACAGCCGTTAGAGGAGCTTACAGTAGAAGAGCTTTATCGACTCGCCCGGCGCTACGACATTCCTGGCCGGTCCAGTATGCGTAAGGCCGAGTTGATCGAGGCGCTCGAGACTGAAGGGATTGTCGAAGCCGAGGTCTAGCGGAGCTGCCAGACCAAGATGTTTCTTCCCGAGACACGAGACAATTCGGAATTTTCAGCCAAATATGGCACAATGTTTCAGGTGTTGATGATCCATCAACAATCCGCCCTGGTGTAACGGCAGCACGCCAGCCTTTGGAGCTGTGTGGTCCAGGTTCGAATCCTGGGGGCGGAACTGCCGCATCGCGGTTGAGAAATAGTGTCTTACGATCAAAGGTGAGATCTCCTTGAATTCTTCTTCTCCCGCGGCTGTTATCGTGTTGGCCGCCGGCGCTGGCACGCGAATGAAATCGGCTCTTCCAAAAGTTCTCCATCCCATGGGTGGACGTTCTCTTGTAGGTCACGCCCTTGATGTCGCAGCAAGTTTGAACCCCGAACACCTCGTAGCCGTGGTCCGACACCAACGTGACCAAGTCGTAGAACATCTTCTGGCTCATACACCTGACCTGGTGATTGCGGATCAAGACGAGATCCCCGGTACTGGTCGCGCGGTCGAAGTCGGGCTCCAAGCCATCGGCTCAGTCACCGGCACCGTCGTCGTAACCTACGGTGACGTCCCACTGCTCACCCCTGAGACGCTTTCAGAACTCGTGACTGAACATCAAAACGCCGGCAATGCGGTGACAGTACTTACTGCTAATGTCTCGGACGCTACAGGGTACGGACGTATTGTCCGAGACGATAATGGGTTGGTCACCCAAATCGTAGAACATAAAGATGCCCTCAAAATTGCTGAGGACACCGGTGATACGACCATTGTAGATATCACGGAAATTAACTCCGGTATTTACGCCTTCGACGGTGAAGTGCTTGGCCGCGCCCTGGCAGAAGTTACCACCGATAATGTCCAAGGAGAAAAATATCTCACGGATGTCCTGGAACTTGCCCGCGCCGAAGGTGGCCGTGTAGCGACCCATGTCACCGGCGATCTGTGGGAGGTCGAAGGCGTCAATGACCGTGTGCAACTTGCCACCTTGGGAGCGGTGCTGAACCGTCGCATCACAGAGCACTGGATGCGCCAGGGCGTGACCATCGTAGATCCATCCACCACCTGGATCGATGTTGATGTCGAACTTGACCAGGACGTTACGATCAAACCCAACACCCAGCTGCACGGTAAGACAAAAATTGCCACCGGCGCGACCATCGGACCAGACACCACCCTTATAGATGTTGTCGTAGGGGAGGACGCGACTGTCCGTCGAACCGAAGCCACCGATGCGACCATCGGCCAGGGTGCCAATGTGGGCCCATTTACCTACATCCGTCCCGGGACCGTGTTGGGAAACGCCGGGAAAATCGGCGCCTTCTACGAAACCAAAAACGCAGTCATTGGTCGCGGGGCCAAGCTGTCGCACCTGGGTTATGCCGGTGATGCAGAGATCGGAGAAAACACCAATATTGGCTGCGGTAACATCACGGCCAACTACGACGGCGTCAACAAGCACCGCACGGTGATCGGCTCCGAGGTGCGTACTGGCTCAAACACGGTATTTACCGCCCCCGTGACGATCGGCGATGGCGCGTATACAGCCGCCGGTGCAGTCGTCCGAAACGATGTCCCACCCGGTGCGCTCACCATGAATGCGGTGGAGCAGCGCACCATCGAAGACTGGGTCCTTAAGCGTCGACCAGATACCGCAGCCGCTGATGCTGCGCGCAAGGCCAACGAAAAGTCATAATTTACTCATCAGCTGTCAGACCACTGTGGAAGGGCCTACAGTGAAACCGTCAACAGCACGCTGTACGTTCTAGGGAGAACTGGTTGAGCGAAATCGTCACCAATGAGAACAAGAAGCTCGTATTAGCCTCTGGTCGGGCACACCCTGAGCTTGCTGAGGAAATCGCTGAGCACCTGGGCACCGAATTGTTGCCGCTGGACGCTTATGACTTTGCAAACGGTGAAACGTATGTTCGCCCAAGCCAGTCGGTACGCGGGAAAGATGTTTTCATTCTGCAGTCCCACCCTGCACCCATGAACAACTGGGTCATGGAGCAACTCTTGTTGTGTGACGCGATGAAACGTGCCTCGGCCCGTCGCATCACCGTTGTCTCCCCGTTTTATCCCTACGCTCGGCAAGATAAAAAAGG
>JAJUIX010000243.1 GCA_029267455.1 Enteractinococcus sp.
ATAATGCCGGAGTCAATCATGTCGGCCAAATCCATGGCAGTTCCGACGTCACCGAGAATGCCAACGGATAATCCGTACTCGGAGTTGTTGACGATCGCGGCGGCTTCCTCAATGGTAGAAAATGACATCACCGGAGCAACCGGGCCGAAGATTTCATCTGCCCACGCCGTATTCTCAGTGGTCACGTTCGACAGCACAGTTGGCGAATAGAAGAGGTCTCGGTATTCACCGCCTGCTTCGAGTTTCGCACCCTGGCTCTGAGCGTTTTCAACGATCGAGTGAATGTTGTCGCGTTGGCCTTCGTCAATGATCGGCCCCAGTGCGACAGAATCCTCAGATGGGTTACCAACCGGCAGGTTCTTGGCCTTTTCTGCCAGCTTGGCCACGTATTCATCCCTGATGGATTCATGGACCAGGTGCCGTCCGGCGGTCATACAGACCTGTCCTTGGTGCATGAATGAACCAAAGGCACCGGCCGATACGGCTGCGTCCAGGTCTGCTCCCGGCAGCACGACCAACGCATTGTTACCACCCAGTTCAAGGTGCGCACGCTTGAGGTTGCGGCTGGCAGCCTCACCGACTTTTCGACCGGCAGCGGTCGAGCCCGTGAAAGAAACCACTCGTACTTCCGGAGCTTCGGTCATGGCTGCACCGGTCTCGCCACCACCTGGCAGCAAATACAGCACGTCTTCGGGTAGACCAGCTTCTTCCAGCACCCGCGCGATCATCAGCCCACCAGTGACCGGAGTCCGTGGGTCTGGTTTCAACAACACAGTATTACCCAGTGCCAATGCTGGAACAACTGAACGGATCGAGAGGATTAGTGGAAAGTTGAATGGCGAGATAACTGCGACTACACCGGCGGGACGACGACGGGCGATCGACCACCGCGGATCATCGGTCGCCAGCACTTCACCCTGGGGAGCCGTGCACAGTGCTGCTGCTTCGTAGCATTCCTGTGCGGCAACGTGCAGTTCAAGGCCAGCCTTAGGTGGAATCGCGCCGGTTTCACGCATAACCCACGACTGAAGTTCTTCGGCGTGCTCTTCGAACAGCATCCCGGCTTTACGAAGAATACCGGCACGCTCGGTTGGTTTCATCGCAGCCCAGGTCTTTTGCGCTTTGGCAGCACGCTTCGCGGCGGTTTTGACGTCTTCTGGATTTGCCCCGCCAATGGTGCCCAGCGTCTCACCGGTTGCTGGTTCAATAATTTCGATGTCGTCACCGGAGCCGGAGACCCATCCGCCGTTGAGGATCTTGTTATGCCACCGTGGATCGTCAAGTAGAGTCTGTTCTTGTTGCGTCTGTGTCATTGCGCTCCTTCTGCGATAGGTTGTAGTCGCCTGCCTGAGCCCATACGCTCTGTTAGCTGGCGAACACTCACCTGAGAGTATAGTCACCATACCTGCAAGCAACGAGTAGTTGAGCGGGTGGATGATTTCCCTCAAGGCCAGATCAGTAACCGCCTCGGTAGGTAGCTCGGCAGTCACAATCAACGCCTCCGTCTCTTCAGTGCTGTCAGATACGACTTCTTTCCGTTCGTATGAGGTCACTGCTCCACAAAGCGTACGGCCGCTGGGCCTCCACAACTCGAGCGCTACTCTTAATAATGATCTGTCTGGACGACCGATGGGATAACCGGGCTGCTCTCTTACCGGTTATCGGAGATGACTCTCCATCATCGGCTTGAACACGCTCCATTAACACCTGCGTCACAGAACACCCCGTAGGACAATCAATGCGGTGACAGACCCGAGGGACGCTAGATTTCACCCTCATAGTCATCCTTCAAAACCAACCCGGGGTGGTAAAGTCGAGAATTACCCCGCGATAGTACTGATGTGACTCCTCAAGCCGGTCCCATCTGTTGATCCGGGTATATACCTTTCGGCGCTATCCCGAAGGAAGCGTTATGGATGCTAACCCCACCCATCCGACGTACTCCGCCCCGGCGCGACCTCCACGCATGAGACCGTGGAATTGGGTTCTCTTGGTTGTTGGGGTTCTTCTGACCGCCTTAGGGCTTGGGCTAGTGATCGGCGGCGCAATTATTGCTGGTGCTGAAGCCGCTCAACGGGATGGGCAGTACCTCACGCTGGAATCAGAACGGTACCAAAGCACAGGTTACGCCATAATCACCCCGAGATTGATCGTTGATCCGGGAACAACCGCTTCAACGGATTCGATACAACTCGAGGACGTGGCCAGCTTTCAGGTCCGTGTGACACCAGTGATCCCTGATCAAGAAATCTTTGTCGGGATCGCTGACGCCTCCGACGTCGCAACGTACCTCGACGATGTGCCCCATGCCGTCCTCGAGGAGGAAATGACCTGGGGTCCTAAGGGCCAACCACC
>JAJUIX010000166.1 GCA_029267455.1 Enteractinococcus sp.
ACCGAGTCGTCCAAGCACTGCGTGCGCGTCGGTGACGGTCAGTTCGGTACCGCCGCGTTGATAGCTGATCGGACCGGGCTCGGCCCCTGCGGAGTGTGGCCCGACGCGCAGTCCCCCACCCGAGTCGAGCCAGGCGATCGAGCCTCCGCCGGCGCCAATCGTATGCACATCCACGGAAGGTAATTTCAGAGGTAGTCCGGCAATTTCTGAGGACAACGTTTCATCGGGGATCCCATCGCGAATGAGCGCAATGTCGGTCGAGGTGCCACCAATATCAAAGGACACCACGCGTTTGAGGCCTAGGTGTTTGGACCAGTTCGCGGCTCCGACCACTCCCCCGGCTAGCCCGGAGAGGACGGTGCGGGCCGGGTGCTCTGCCGCATCGGCCGGGCTGAGCAGTCCGCCGGATGATTGCATGATGCGCCAGCCTGTTTTGACCCCGGCTTCGGTTAATCCTTGTTCGAGTCGCTGAATGTAGTGCGAGATCCGCGGGGCCACATAAGCGTTAATGGCAGCCGTGGAGGTGCGCTCGTATTCGCGCATCTCAGCGGTCACATCCGTAGCTGCAACGACTTGCTCGGCCACCCCGGTATCGGTCAGAAGTTCTACGGCACGCTGCTCATGGGCCGGGTTCACATAGGCGTTGAGAAACGACACGACGATGATGTCCAGCTCCAGGTCTCGCAGCTGCTCAACGCTGTCTCGTAATGCTGTTTCATCGAGGTCCACAACGATGTTGCCGTCGGCGTCCATTCGTTGGGTGGCTTCCACGATCGCTGCACGATCGATGAGTGGTTCTGGACGACGCTGGTGTTGATCATAGATCGAAGGACGGGCCTGGTGCGCGATGGCCAACACATCCCGGAACCCCTTGGTGGTTACCATCCCGACGCGTGCACCGTCTCGGGTTATGACGGTGTTGGTGGCCACCGTGCTGCCGTGCACAAATCGGGTGAGATCTTCCGGGGTGCGGTCGATGCGTTCGAGTGCGCCGTGCACCCCGGCGATCACGGCTTGTTCTGGCGCGCTCGGCGTGGACGGGAGTTTCCAGACGTGCATGGTGCCGTCGGCTGATCGGACAGCCACATCGGTAAAGGTGCCACCGGTATCGATGGCCATGTGCAGCTGGTCGTCAGATTGGCTCATTTTGGCTCAGTCACGCCCTTCTACGTTGACACCTTATTGCTGGTACATCTCTGTATCGTAGCGTGACATAAGCCTCAAAAGTGAGGATTTCCTCGGAGTCGTAGCATCGTTACTCAACCTCCACGAATCCGAGCTCCAGCAGCATCCGCCGGTTGTCTGCATAACTGACCACAGCGTCTTCGGAGACGCCACTGGTCATTGCCCCTGGCAAGTTCTCCGCTTCACGCAGGTCAAACACTTCGAAGTCCACCCGGGTGACTTGGGTAGCCTGTGTTTCGCCGTACTCGGTGTGCTGCTCAAAACCGTCCATTTCTTCGACGGTAATGATGATTTCATCGAGTGCTGCTTTTGCCTGATCTGCCGAGCCCACCCCCAGTGCGGCATAGTCGAAAACGTTCGTCGTGGTTTGTTCGGTGACAATCCCGTCGACGGCCTTCATGGTAATGGTGGTTTCAATGCCACCTTCATCGAACACAAAGGAACCTTCCGTCTCGACATCGTCACCATATAAGTGCTGACTATCTGGCCCGTTTGACGACGCAGCATCGGGCGACGTGGTATCGGTGGTGGCTTCGCTCAGCGGGGTAATGGTCACATCGGTGGCTTCTTGGCTCGTGCTGGAACATGAGGTGAGCAGCAGTAGTGATGCTGCTAGAAGTGCCCCTAGAACACGTGATGTTGTGCGTTGTGGCCGTCGGATGGGATCCGGCATGGAACTCCTCGGGTAGTGCTACAGAGATACCTCCCAGCATCCCGAATCCCCCGGTCACCGGTCGGATTATTACGGGGCGCGACCGGCTGCTCTGGAGCACTAGTCCTGGAGTTTTGGGCAATAAAAAACATCCGCCAGCCGAAGCTGACGGATGTTTTGGTGGTACTGGAGCGAATTAACGCTTCGAGTACTGTGGAGCTTTACGAGCTTTCTTGAGCCCAGCTTTCTTCCGTTCAACTGCACGAGCGTCACGAGTCAGGAAGCCGGCTTTCTTCAGCGGGCCGCGGTTGTTCTCGCGATCGATTTCGTTCAGCGCACGAGCGACGCCCAAGCGGACGGCGCCGGCTTGACCGGATGGGCCGCCACCGTGAACGAGCGCGATGACGTCGTAGGCGCCTTCGAGGTTCAGAACACGGAATGGGTCGTTGACTTCCTGCTGGTGCAGTTTGTTCGGGAAGTATGAGTCGAGCTCGCGACCATTGACTTTCCATGTACCGGTCCCTGGGACCAGGCGGACACGGGCAATGGCGCGCTTGCGACGTCCAACAGCTTGACCCGACTGGGTCAGGGCTGGGCGTTCGGCTGTTTCTTCAGTTGTTACGGTGGTGTCAGATTCCGAGGTGTAGCTGGTCAGCTCCTGGTCCTCAGCGATCTCATTGACGTTTTCAGTCATGGGTTCTCCTTGAACTCAGGGCCTACTGGGCTACCTGGTCGATGACAAATTCTTTGGGCTGCTGGGCGGCGTGTGGGTGATCAGTACCTTCGTAGACCTTCAGTTTCTTGATGACCTGGTCTGCGAGGCGGTTCTTTGGCAGCATTCCTCGAACGGCTTTTTCGACCGCGCGAACTGGATTTTTCTCCAGCAGCTCGGTATAAGACGTGGAGGTCAGGCCACCCGGGTACCCGGAGTGACGGTATGCCTTTTTCTTTTCCAGCTTGGCACCGGTCAAAGCAACTTTGTCGGCGTTGGTGATGATCACGTAATCGCCCATGTCCATGTGAGGTGCAAAAGTGGGCTTGTGCTTGCCGCGCAGCAGCGTTGCCACCTGGCTGGCAAGACGCCCCAGCACCACATCGGTGGCGTCAATGACGTGCCATTGACGATCTACGTCGTCTGGCGTTGGTGTAAACGTACGCACTATGTATTAGCCTTCGTATGTCGGTGTTCGGTCAGCGATACGTCGCATGGTCGTGAGAACCATCTAGACGACGCTGCTGTTCAGTTGACAGTGCATCTCCGGTACACCAGGTGAGGGCTGGCGTGAAGCCGGGTCCGATCTTCCCGGTGCCGCAACGACCCTAACGACGATGCAACCACGTCGGGTCCTGCTGCGCTTGCGATCCGGGAGGACACGCACAACAGCTACTCATCATACTATGAAGTGTGCAATCTCGCCAAATCGAGGCAGCTACTCGGTTACCAGCTCGCCATGTTGCACCCGAGCACGTGGCTGACTGCGGTTTTAGAAGTCTGCAATAACGAGTTTTTGCATTCCCAGCATGTTTTCGTATGCACCGGGACGTTGCAGAAGTTCGTTGATATTTTTCGGCACGATTTGCCAGGAGACCCCAAATTGGTCTTTACACCAGCCGCACACTTCCGCTTCGGGGACGGCAGAAAGCGCCTCCCAATACCGGTCTATCTCGTCTTGGTCTTCGCAAGCGACCAACAGCGAGATTCCTTCGGTGAACGTAAAGTCCTGTTCTACTCCGGCATCATTGGCAACGAACCATTGACCATCGAGCGTGAAGTCGCTGAACATCAACGCTTCGGTGGTCGCTGGGCCCGTGGGCTCGGGATAGGGAAACCGGATACCAACAGCAGAGTCAGGGAAAACTTTGGTCCA
>JAJUIX010000024.1 GCA_029267455.1 Enteractinococcus sp.
CGAATTATAAATTTGTTTCACAGAGCAGTGGTTGGTGCTTGACTTAAACGAAACTGCGCCCGAATGAAGTCATTTCGGGCGCAGTGTGATCGTAACGTGATCTAGCGAAATTTAGTTGGGGTTCATGTCTCGACCATTCATCGATGGGTCGGCGGCGGGTTGGCGAACCGTGGCGGGACGACCCGATGCGGCTGCATGCTGCAGGACCATCTTCTCGGCCAAGCCAAGGTAGCGATGCAGGCCCCGCGAGGCTTCGATGCGTTCGCCCGCCAGAATCCTGTTGATGATCGCAAGGTTCTGCTGAGCGAAGGTCTGGTGTATTGGAGGGGTGATGTTCAAGCTGTGGAAGGCAAGGCGAAGTTGTGTCAGTAAGCGCTCCAGCGCTTCGTTCATTGTTGTGGAATTCGCTAATGCCACTACAGCAACGTGGAAGTTGCGGTCCGCCTCGACGATCGCATCCAAGTTTTCTTGGGCGATACCTCGGCGGGTCCGATCTGCTGTGCGATTGAACGTATCAGTCAGTTCGGGTGTCAGTTTCCCCCACAGGATCGCGGAGGGTTCGATGAATCGTCTGGTCTGATAAATCTCCTGCACTTCGCGTGGGCCAGGATCAATAACAAAGACGCCCCGGTTGGGTACTTTGAATACAAGATCCTCGCCAGCGAGCACGGTGAAGGCTTCTCGAAGAGTGTTTCGCGAGACTTCGAACTCTGCCGCGATGGTCTCTTCTGAGAGTTTCGTTCCGGGTTTGAGGGCACCTTTGCAAATGTGCTCTCGTAGTGCAGCTGCAATCCTCGTCGGGGTGTGAGCGTGAAGTGGATCGTCGTGGCTGTCGTTTACTAGTGAAAGCTCTGGCATGACCGGCTTCTCCATTTAGATCTCCCGTAAGGCAGAGTGCTGAAACTTACATTAGCACCGGATTATGAGTTTTGTCTGTACTTGATGTATCCCAAAATGCTGCCTCGTTGTCTGTATGTATATCTTTGTCTGACAAGTTGATTTACGAGTAGCACTGATCTTAAGTTGAAGTGATGCCTACAGGTGGACCTGCGCTGCAGGGAATCTTTGCGTCCTGCCCTGACTTCTGGGGCACCCGGATTTGCTTTTGAAAAACGTTTAGGTCTATGATGATCTAGGTCGATCGCGCCAGCGAGTTCAAAAGCTTTCGCGAGAGAGGCCCCCATCGTCTAGTGGCCTAGGACACCGCCCTTTCACGGCGGCGGCACGGGTTCGAATCCCGTTGGGGGTACTCGTCAGGTAACTGACGCAAAGACCGTCGGAAACGATGTTCTTATGGCCCTGTAGCGCAGTCGGTTAGCGCGCCGCCCTGTCACGGCGGAGGTCGCGGGTTCAAGTCCCGTCAGGGTCGCGGAGTTGAGAGCCTGTCCACACGGACGGGCTCTTTTCCCAGACAAAGTGAAAACAGTTTTGGTCCTGTAGCTCAGTTGGTAGAGCGTTCGACTGAAAATCGAAAGGTCACCGGATCGACGCCGGTCGGGACCACGGAACCCTCGCGTAGCTTCTACATCGCGGGGGTTCTTTCATTTCTCACATGCCCGGGAAGCTGGCGGTGCCGCGTACACCAGCACTAAGTCCCGCCCACCTAACAGTTCGTAATGTTATACACGAGGGGGATGCTGCGGCTCTTTCAGCGACGAGACGCCAGGAGCACCCGATCAAGATGCGCCGGATGTCGCTAGATCAGTCCTCGCCGTTGAGCGCCGAGCACTGCATCAGCAGCTGACGAAACGCCGAGTTTGCGGTAGATCGATTTCAGATGTGTTTTGAGAGTGTTGACCGAAATAAACATTGCCTCAGCCAGCTCTGCACGTGTGAGTTCCTGTGCCAGATGCCGAAGAATCTCCACTTCACGATCCGTTAATGTCGATTCGACCTTGGGCAATCCGGTCAAAAAGGCGGAGGGCCCGCCGTCGTCCTGAGGCCAGTTCGGGACTCTTGCGGCGGCTAGTTCGCGAGTTTCTGGACTGAAAAGATGCACTTCTAACGGGGTAAGGCCTCGCGGGAGTCCGGCGGCTCTTTTCAGCGTCTCGATGCAGTCAGGAATTTCATCGGTTTGGTATTGGGCGGCGGCAAGGATGGATAGTCTCCGAACCTCCATCAAACGAAAGCCGCGGATTTTGGACCGCAGGCGAGTGGCATCCTGGATAGCTTCTTGAGCGCGACCAGCATAAATATGAGCGGCTGCTTGAAAGAGCTGTGTGTAGGCCAGCCGTTGGTCTGCACGATCTAGAAATGCTTCGGCTTCCGTAACCCGCCCGGCTTTCATGGCGACCATGGCGCGTTTGAGGGGGATGATGCTTCCGGAAAAGCCTTCCCCATCGATTTTGGGTAAGGGCATGGAGTCAAACCTCTCCATGCGGTGTTCAATCTCGTCTTGATGCCCCCTGGCTTCCAGGATGCGATGGACGGCGAGGATGTAAAACGGCCACATTTCATCGATATCGTCGAGGCTCATTGCCTCGAGCTTTTGAAGGGTGCCGTCGTAGTCGTGATTCGAGATGAGCGCTTCGGTGAAGTTACGTTGTGCATCAATATGCGTTTCGATCCAGCTCGAGGTTCGCGGAATCTGAATGGCGCGTTTGAGGAGGGAGTTAGCGGTTGCGGAATTGCCGAAACATGCATGGATTAGCGCAGATTTAACCAAGGCATCACGTGTCAGAAAGGAATATTTCGGCACGGGTGCCTGCATCTGTGCGCGCGTAAAATAGGTCAGTGCCCGGGTGAAATGTCCAGCGAGCATGGCGGTCACGCCGATGTGTACTGTTACATGCAGTGCCCACCCTTTATGTATGTCGAACAGTGGCTGCAGCTGACCGAGCTGGGCATCTAGGGCTTTGCTTTGTTCTAGAGCTTCGGTCGCACGGCCGTTGAGGCGATAGTCGCGCATCCGGAGCAGGGCGAAAAAGAACCCTTCCCGCGGGTCTTCAAAGTTCCGGGTGAATAAGGCCGCGGAAGAATCATGCCGGTCCTGAGAGTTCCTATTCAGTATGGCTCGAGCGACCCGAGTTGTCGGGCGATCTTCGGAAAGGTAGCGGGCTACAAGGCTTAAAATCTCATAGGTACGAGAAGGGCCGACTGAAAACCAGGCGGCGGCTGCGTCTTGCTCAAATAGGTCGGCGACTTCAGCAAAGTCTTGATTATCGAGGGCGTCTTCGAGGTCTTGGGCGAGCAGGATGAGATCATCGGCTTGTAGGGAGGTCTCGTCGTCTGTGTTGGTACGCTCAGACATCGTTTCCTTCTTACGAGTTATAGTCGCCTTTGAAGAATCATTGGAGCTAATACTACCCGGTAGCGCTTTTTTGTGAAGGAAAAGGTCCTGAAGGGTGGCTAAACGCCCATTGAAGTATGCTAAAAGTCGCTTCTGACTAGTGTGTTGATCGGACTGCCAGCACCGGTAGCGTGTTGGGTTATCGATCCGTCTACGTGAATTTGATTATCTATCGCACTTAGCTCTATGATTGTGATTCTAGCTCCTAGGCCGGTTTGGCTGAAGAGATAGGCCCCCATCGTCTAGTGGCCTAGGACACCGCCCTTTCACGGCGGCGGCACGGGTTCGAATCCCGTTGGGGGTACTCATCAGGTAACTGATGGAAAAGAAAGTCGGTTGTGATTTTCTTTGGCCCTGTAGCGCAGTCGGTTAGCGCGCCGCCCTGTCACGGCGGAGGTCGCGGGTTCAAGTCCCGTCAGGGTCGCGGAGTGGAGAGCCTATCCTGTGGATGGGCTATTTTTCCCAGTCATGGGCGTGCTCCTTTTGGTCCTGTAGCTCAGTTGGTAGAGCGTTCGACTGAAAATCGAAAGGTCACCGGATCGACGCCGGTCGGGACCACCATCTGGAAGATTTTTAGTGCATGAATGCTAGAGAACGCCGCGACGTTCCCCTTCAAAGATGGCATCGGCTGCAGAGGACACTTCCAGCTTTCGATACAGCGACTGCAATTGGCTCTTGACTGTACTGACACTGATAAATAGACGGTCTGCTATTTCTGCCCTCGAGTATCCTTGGGCTAGCAGTTCCAGAATGTCTATTTCTCGACCGGTAAGTGCTCGTCCCGGTTTGGGAAGCTCGCGCAAGAAAATCGAGTGCCCGGCTGATTTCTTCGGCCAATTTTCGACATGCTCTTGGGCTAGTTGGATCATCTCGTGAGGAAACAGAAGAGTTTCAGTGGGGCTGAGTCCTCTGGGTAAGCTGGCAGTTCCCGCGAGTGTTTGGATACATCCACCGAGATCCCCGTCCATGTACTGGCTGGCAGACAAAAGTGATAGTCGCCGTATTTCCATTAAACGAAATCCACGGGTCTCTTTCCGCAAACCATAGGCTTGGTCCATGGCCTGCCGGATCCGGCCGACGTACAGGTCTGCGGCGATTTTCACGAGTTTGGTATAGGTGATGCTTTGGTCTGTCCGTTCGAGAAATTTCAGTGCCTCAGAGCCGCGCCCCACACTCAGCGCGACCATGGCCCTTTTCAGGGGGATGATGCTACCAGTAAAGCCTTCTCCATCGATACGTGGTAGTGGCAGAGAATCGTACATCTCCAAGCGGTGTTCTAATTCGTCATGGTGCCCGGAAGCTTCGAGGACTCGGTGGAATGCGACGATGTAAAACGGCCACATTTCTCCGATCTCTTGTAGGCTAATGGCTTCCAGGCGGTCTAGCGCCTCTTCCAAGTTTCCGGAATAGGTCAGAATCCGCACAAACTCTTCTTGAGTATCGATGTGCGTTTCCAGCCAACTCGACGTTCGAGGAATATTTTTTGTACGTTTTAGCAGTCCGTCAGCGGTGGCCGCGTTGCCAAAGCATGCGTGAATCAAGGCCGATTTCACGATGGCTTCGCGTTGCAAGAATGTAAACATTGGGATTGCCGGCAGCATCTGGGCTCGCCTCAGTGACGACAAGGCTCTCGTGAAGTCTCCGGCAAGCATGGCGGTCGTGCCCATTTGCACGGCGGAGTGTAAAAGCCATCCACTACGAGGATCAAGTCCGGCGCGCAGCTGGGAAAGATAATGTTCAGCCGTATCCACCTGTTCGAGCGCTTCGGTAATGTGCCCGTGTATCCGAAAGTCGCTCATGCGAAACATAGCCAACACGAACATCTGCGCTGGGTCATCGGAGTCAAGGGATTCCATGAGCCCGTTTGTATGGGCCAGGTCTGCACTGGAGGCTGTCAAAATACGATAGGCAGCACTCACAAACGTCGGGGGTTCCTGGAGATTCCGCACCAGCCGTCCAAGAATTTCCGTGAATTGTGCCGTCGGGAAGCCGAAAAAAGAGGCAGCAATATTGGTGTGCACGAGCTGAGCTGCTCGAGCATAATGGCGCTGTTCTAGGGCTCGCTCGATATCGGCCACCAGGCGTGCAAGATCGTCTTCTGGAGACGCAGGCTTGCTATTAAGATGTGGTGGATCTTCATTTTTCATATAACACGCAGCCACTTCAATTTGTGTGAGTTCGACCACCCTACTACATAGTAACCCCCTGAACGTCAAACGCCTAGAAAATCTTTCAAATCTGTATTGATTTCGCGGTAGGGAGTGTTGAAGTCTCAGCCCACAGAGGAACGCGTTGATGTCAGCTATTCTGGGGCAATGACCACATCAAAGCATCTAGATGCCATTGACATGGCGAAGCATCGTCGTCGACCGCTGGAAGATACCCCGCACACACGGGCATATGTTGAGATGTTGAGCGAAGTCGCAGCATTTCATGACGCCTTAGTGCAGGCCAATCCGAGTCGCGAATTGCTAGATCAGATGACGGCGTCGTTGGCGGAAATGCGCACCAGATTAGCGAATCACCTAGTGGCAGAGCATGAGCGTTGGTACGCTCGAGGCGAGTTGAGTGGTTCAAAGACCCAGGTGTTGATGCCTTCGTTGACACTCGAGCACGTCGATGATGTGACACTGCGTGCCCACACCGTCGTGGGGGAGTATTTCATGGGTTTGAACGGAGCCATGCACGGTGGTGTAGTCTCCGTATTATTCGATACGGCCATGGGTCGCTTGGCCATGGGGACCGTCTCACGAACCTGCCGTACCGCGTATTTGACGACGCAGTATCGAAGTATTACGCCGATAGGCAAGCGCTTAGAGTTGAGTGCCACGGTGGACTCCGTGGAGGGTCGCAAGCGGTTTATTTCTGCACAATTATGGCACGAAGACACTCTGTGTGCTGAAGCTGACGCGTTATTTGTTGAGCTGCTTCCCGGACAACAATAAGTCTGGACGAGGGACCGTTTAGGAATCTTGAATGAGATTGAGCCCGGTGACCGGGTATCCAAGGTCCACCGCAATGTGTGTGTCCACACCTGGGTGTCCCGGACCGGGGACCACCCAGATGCGCCCGCCCAAATCAGCCACATAGACTAGTTTTTCGTTGCTATCCACTGCCAGACCAATGGGGTCTTGGAAATTATCGGCCAGTACTTCTGGTTCTTCACCTTTTTGACCAGGGGGCGGAACCGCAGCACGATTGAGGGAATCGCCCCCGGGTTGGCGGCCACGATCAGTCCAGAATAACCGGCCGTCATCGAGCTCCAGGTCAATCGGGGCGGGCAGTTTATCCTAGAGCAGTTCGATATCGGTGCGGTTTTCTGCGGTTTCGCCTTCTGGAATTTCTAAACCGGCGCGCAGGATTTTACCGTCGCCACCTTGCGCTGAGCCCTTTTGCGACCAGTAGATGTGCCCGTTGTCTTCATCGATTGCCACACCGACGATCCAGTCGCCTTCGTCACCTGAGCCGTCGTATTTCACCACATCGCGCACTCCGGTGCCATCAGGGCGGGCGGTGGACAGTGCAAAGCCCTCCCGGTTGCCCCAATAGAGGTTGCCAGCGCTATCAAGCGCGAGCTGTTTTCCGGTGGTCGTCCCACCGGTCGGGACGATGTCACGACGATTGGTTCCGTCGACGTCAATGGCATGAACGCCGCCGTCGATGCGGTCGTAGATGCCTTCGCCATAGATATTGGCGCCGGTGCGCTGTCCCATGGTCGTCCAGTAAATGGTGGAGCCATCGCACACAATGCCATCCGGGTGCAGGCCTGTTTCGGTGAGGATAACTCGGCGCGAGCCTGTGGGCAGGTCAATCATTTCAATCCGAGGGCCGTCGCGAGCTAGCGCAAGTAATTGGACCATAATGAAGCTCCTGATAACGCTACGAAACCGGCCGACTGTAGTTTTGTAGAGAAAAACAACGTGGGCCTCGCATCGCCGTCGCTGCGATTCGAGGCCCACGTGTGTGGAAACATGCGCTCCAAGAGGGGTATGAGTTTATTCGGTGAATAGCGCTGCGGCTTTAATGGCGGTGTCCACGAGGCCGTAGCCTAGGCCCATGATGACCACGAGCGCCAAAATGACGGCGACGGCGCGGTAGGTATTGCTGACATCATCGGCTGTGGTGGCTTCGGTGAACTGTGGTGAGGTACTCATAATCAGTTACTCCTAATGTTTGTTGTCGTGTTCAATGGTATGTTTCTCGGCCACCGGACGCATCAGGAGGTTGGCAATCAGCCCGATTGCGAGGAGTCCAACCATGATGAACATAGACAGGCTGTACAGCTCGGGTCCTTCTTTGCCCGCAGCGGCCTGCGCTTCGACCACGGTATTGACGATCAGTGGCCCGGCGACGCCAGCTGCTGCCCACGCGGTGAGGATCCTGCCGTGAATAGCGCCGACCTGGTAGTACCCGAACATGTCACGCAGGTAGGCCGGCATGGTCGAGAAGCCACCGCCGTAGAAGGACAGGATGAAGACCGCTGCCAGGATGAACAGGATCAGTGAGCTGTTGCCGATGAGCGCGAGCAGCAGATACAGCACCAGACCGACACCAAGATACAGCAGGTAGATGGGCTTGCGTCCGATGTGGTCGGAGGTCGCGGACCACACGAAACGACCGGCCATATTGGCCAGTGACAAAATACCGACGAAGCCTGCAGCGGCTGCGGCGGTGACGGCCGGGAAGTAGTCCTGAATCATCGGGGCCGCGTTTTCCAGGATCCCGATGCCTGCGGTCACGTTGGTAAAGAGGATGATCCACAAGAACCAGAACTGCGGGGTCTTCAAAGCCTGGTTCGCAGAGACGTTCAGGTCGGTCTGCATTGCCGTACCCTTGGCTTCCGAAGGGTCCCAGCCTTCGGGCTTCCAATCCGGGTGGGGTAGGCGAATCACATAGGCACCGGCGGCGATGATGACCGCATAGCTCAGCGCCAGGGTGATGAAGGTGGGGACCAGTCCTGCAGCAAGGTTCTCAGTCTCTGTACCGCCTCCGAAAAGCGCCATCAGCGAGTTCGACAGCGGGCTTGCGATGAGCGCTCCGCCGCCGAAGCCCATGATCGCTAAACCGGTTGCCAGGCCTGGGCGGTCCGGGAACCATTTCATCAGCGTTGAAACTGGCGCAATGTAGCCGATCCCGAGACCGATACCGCCGATAAAGCCATAACCGAAGTACACCAACCATAACTGTCCGGTGGAGATACCGAAGGCAGCGACGAAGAAACCGAGGACCCATGCGATTCCCGCCAGGATCATGGACTTTCGCGGGCCAGCCCGTTCTACCCAGGTCCCACCGAAGGCGGCAGACAGTCCCAACATCCCAATGGCGACCGAAAAGATCCAGCCGACCGAAACCTCGCCCACATCAAAGTGAGCCATCAAGGGAATCTTGAAAACACTGAAAGCATAGACCTGTCCAATGGACAGGTGGATTGCTAACGCTGCGGCGGGGATAAACCATCGATTGAATTGTTTCGGAGCGATGATCGCAGATTTGTCCAAAACGCTGGCCATAGCGTCCTCTCAATACAGGTAGTCAAACGGTTAGCTTGAACTGTCAATCAACGCGAGCCTATTTTACGTCTATGTGAGTGTCAACGGTCATTCGTTCAATATGCGGGTTTTTGATGTTTCAAGGTTAACCCAAGGCGGTTTTGTAACCTAGGGGTAGCTCTAGCGAGGAAGCGTCTGTCCAACAAGGTAGGTTTCAAAAAAAGACTCAGGGTTCCTACCGTGCTCAACATGGGAAATTTTGGATCGTGGATATCCCAACAATGCAGTTCCTGATGATGGTGAGCCGAGGAGATGACGGCATGGACCACGGCTTGAGACACATCCCGGTGGTCCTAGAGGAAGTTGGACTCGAAACCACGAAGTGTACTGCTCTGACTCACGAAAAACCGCGGCTGGTAGGCTTCCAGCCTGCTATGCCGGTCCGTCAAATAGCGAATTTACTTGCTGTTTACACGCTCGATGTGGCGTGTTTTCGTGTTTCGGTGTTTGTCGTGCTATCTGTGGTTAACGGTTCCTATTGTCGGAACACTCATAACTCATGACGAACACCACGGCTCAACCTAGGAGCCCCTACCAAGAGGAGTGGCATTGACTCAGCAGCCTCCACATGACCCGAATAATCCTGGATATATCCCACCGCAACCACCGGGTGGTTCCCAGCAGCCAGGCCAGGGTGGTTCGCAGCGCGGTTCGAACGTCAACTCCGCGGAAGCGAAAGGATTCTTTGCAGGACTCTTCGACCTGAGCTTCCAGAGTTTCGTGACACTGAAATTCGCGAAGTTTATCTACATCATCGTGATGGTCGTCATCGCGCTGTGGGCGCTGTTCGGCTGGCTCATCGGCTCGATCATCCTGATGACTCAAGAACCGCTCATGGGTCTGCTGGGACTACTACTCGGCTGGATTCCGATGCTGTTAGCGCTCATCTTTGCCCGCATCACGCTCGAATTTTACGTCGCGATGGCACGCACCGCCCAAAACACCAGTGCCAGCCGGGTTGAGCTTGAGCGCATCCGCTCAATGAACGGCTAGTTCTCCCTACGACGTCGTATAAGGCGCTCGCCGAAGGTCCTGATCCCGAAGGTTTCTCGGGGTCAGGATCTTTTGCTATACAGCCTTTTATCAGATGGTTCATGACTGTTTTTGAGCGGAACATAAGCTCGCCGTCAGAAACGTTTCTTAGAGTAGAAACATCCTCTTCGAGGTGTGAGTGATGAGAGTGTGAGGCCCCGGATTCCAGTTCCGGGGCCTCATTCATTGAAGTTTCGCTCATGACGACGTCAAACGTTGCTTCGCAAGTTCCACGAACTCGTCGATCACCTCCGGGTTCGCGAGTGCGTCTCGGTTTAGCGCACTCGAAGCATCCCCGGTGGTAAATAATCTTTTGAGGGGCACTTCGACGCGCTTGCCGCTGTGGGTGACCGGGATGGCCGAGACCGCAATGATTTCATCGGGTACGTGCCGCACGGACGCTTTGGAACGGATCGCTTCGATAATTCGAGTCCGCAGCTCTTGGGTCAGCTCGGCGTCGTCGGCCAGTTGGACAAACAGCGGCATCCAGTAGCCGCCGTTGGGTTCTTCGACCCCGATGACGGTGGATTCGGCGACTTCGGGGATATCGCCCAGGGCCGCATAAATTTCGGCGGTGCCCAGGCGGACACCCTGGCGGTTGAGTGTCGCATCGGAGCGGCCTTTGACAATGAAACTGCCGCGCGAGGTTTGGATGACCCAGTCGCCGTGCGCCCACACGCCATGCGGGTATTGTTCAGTCGATGGGAAGCGCTCGAAATAGGTTTCGCGGTAGCGCTGCCGGTGTTCATCATTCCACAAGGAGGTAGGCATCGACGGCATTGGCTCGGTGATGAC
>JAJUIX010000267.1 GCA_029267455.1 Enteractinococcus sp.
ATTGCGGGCCGAAGACTGCTGATCGTCGAGTTCATGAAGCATTCCTTTGCGTCGCCCGCCAAGCCCGGCTTCAGGAATCTGTGAGGAGATGACAAGCATCGGCACCGAGCTGGCATACGCTTCATGAACACCTGCTAAGGCTGTCAGCGCGCCGGGTCCCGTTGACACGATCAGAATCGCCGGCCGGTCAGCTGTTCGTGCATATCCGTCCGCCGCAAAGGCTGCGTTATTTTCTACGCGAGACGAGAACAGTTCCAATTGACTACGTCGAAGCGCATCAAAGAGCCCGAGCGCGTGCTGTCCAGGGATCCCGAAGACCGTACGAGCCCCGAGCGCGGCCAGGGTTTCAACGACGAGATCGCCACCGGTTCGCATTATTGCCTCCAATCGTGGGTCACCTGATTGAGCGGTTGGCTCGTAGGTCTGCCATGAGGGTCAGTAAGTCATAGCAGGCGTGGGCAGCAGCAATGCCGGTGAGTTCGGCATGATCGTAGCCGGGTAGAACTTCGACGACGTCGGCTCCGATGAGGTTGAGTCCACGGAGGCCGCGAAGGATTTCCAGTAGTTCACGACTGGTCATCCCGCCTGCTTCAGGGGTCCCAGTGCCAGGCGCATGCGCTGGATCCAGTACGTCAATGTCAAGCGAGATGTACAGGGGACGGTCGGCGATGCGCTCTCGGAGCATCGTAATAATCTCGGTGACTCCGTTATGCATGATGTCGGCGCTGGTGATAATGCCGAAGCCAAATCGCTCGTCATCGTCCAAGTCAGCTTGGCTATACAGTGGACCTCTGGTTCCGACGTGACATAGTGCGGCCGGATCGAGGAGATTTTCTTCTGCTGCACGGCGGAAGGGCGTGCCATGGGTGTAATCGGCACCGAAGTAGGAATCCCAGGTGTCGAGGTGAGCGTCAAAGTGCAACAGGGCCACCGGCTGGCCGGCCCGCGCCGATGCGGCCCGCAATAACGGCAGGGCAATCGTGTGATCGCCACCGATGGTCAGAAGTGAAGCGCCGTCGTTAGTCAGCTCCAGTGCGTCTTGCTCTATCGTGGCAAGTGCTTCCGCAATATTGAATGGGTTCAGTGCCATATCGCCTGCGTCTGCGACCTGTACTTGAGTAAACGGGGAGGTACGGGTCGCTGGATTATAGGGACGCAGCAAGCGTGACGACTGCCGGACGTGCGCGGGACCAAATCTTGCACCAGGACGATACGAGACGCCGGTATCAAACGGGGCACCCACGATCTTAATTTGGGCCGTACGTTCCTGAGCCTCCAGGTCGCGCAATCTGGGAAGGAGGGCGAAGGTAGATTCACCGCCATACCGCGGCACCAGAGCGGAATTGACCGGGCCGATATTTCCGTTATCTACGATCCGCGGTACTTCTCGCATCATGTTTACCCTTCAGCAGTCTGGAAAGCCTCAGTGTTCATTCCTGTTCGGTTTCTTTAGTTGCATGGCGTTCGCCGGTCAGCATCGTCAACAACAGGACATTTTCTTCCGCGGCATCTTCGGGTGCAGATACCTCGTGGACTACCATGGCCCGCAGATGTACCACCGTGCCAGGCTCCAACGGTATCTCTCCTTCGTCCGTATTCAGGACCAGTGCACCCTTGAGCGTCTGTATTGTGATTGGATGTGCCGTGGTGTGCGATCGCAGCACCTGCCCTGGGCTAAATGTCAGAAAGATCAGGTTGGCGCCATCGCCTTCTAATTTGCGGCTGATGGCGGGTGGGGTACCGGTGCGGGGAGTCGGAGCGTCATCGGCGCTGAACACCGAGACATTCGCATTCGGGTCAGCTTCGGCAGGACCAAAAGCTTTTGGCGACATGTTGAACGGCTTTCGTGCCATGGCTATCGGTTCCTTTG
>JAJUIX010000165.1 GCA_029267455.1 Enteractinococcus sp.
ACTACATTCGCAACCAAGTCGCCATCGCATTGTCTTCGTGCTTGCGCCCCGAATTTCGCAAAACCTACGCCGACCTACTCGGTGACCTGACCTAAACCACCCAAAAGGAGTTTCGATGTCCACCAATGAAGTCCAAACCACCGGTCTACACGTCCCGGAATTTACCGACATCAGCTACGAACGAAAAGACACCACCGCGGTGATCACGATCAACCGTCCGCACCGTTATAACGCTTTCACCGCGCATACGGTCGATGAACTCATTATCGCGTTTCGCGCGGCAGGTTCTGATCGGGGCGTGCAATCGATCATCCTGACAGGCGCCGGTGACAAAGCGTTCTGCACCGGTGGGGATGTGAAACAGCGCGCCGAAACCGGTGACTATGGCCCATCAGAAACCGGCATGTTGGAAATTGGCCAGCTGCACAAACTCATTCGTGACACTCCAAAACCGGTGATCGCTGCGGTCAATGGGGCTGCGATCGGTGGCGGACACGTGCTCCATGTGCTGTGCGATATCACCATTGCAGCGGACACCGCACGGTTTGGCCAGTCCGGCCCCAAAGTCGGCTCCTTCGACGCCGGATTCGGTTCGGCCTACCTGGCTCGCGTCGTCGGTGAAAAACGCGCACGCGAGATGTGGTACCTCAACCACATCTACGACGCCGAAACCGCTGAGCGCTGGGGGCTGGTCAATAAGGTCGTGCCCCTGGATGAGCTCATGGACGCCGCGCTGGCCTGGGCCGCTGAGATCGGCGAGAAATCGCCGACGGCCATTCGGTTTCTCAAACAGTCCTTCAACGCGGACACCGATCATCAGGCCGGACTGTCTGCCATGGCCATGTCCGCGCTGGATCTGTACACCCACACCCCAGAGGGCCAAGAAGGTGCCGCCGCGTTTGCCGAAAAACGCAGTCCCGACTTCGCATCGAAAATGCTCTAACCCACCTGAGCGAAGCCCCAGAGGAGAATACCGTGGATTTTTCCATCGACGACGCCATGCAGTCCTATCTTGACCGTGCTGACGCGCTCGTACCGCAACTGGCCGAAGGCTACCAGCAGCGCGAACGCGATGGCTGCATTCCGGGTGAGGTGCGCACCACCATGGGGTCCTCCGGGCTGATCGCCCCGGAAATCCCCGTCGAATACGGGGGCCAGGGTGAACGCGCGCTGACCTCCGGGATGATTATCGAACGCCTATCCCGCGCGGATCTCAACGTCACCTACGTGCAAGTGGTGGGGTCCTTGGTCGCGCAAATTCTGCTGCGCAATGCATCGGAAGAACTCAAACACCATTGGCTACCCAAGATCACCTCGGGTGACGACATTGTGGCGATCGGGCTATCGGAGCCCACCGGAGGCTCGGACGCGGGCAATCCCGGCCTGACCGCGGTGCGCCGTGACGACGGCTGGGTGCTCAACGGTACCAAGTCCATGTCTTTTGCTGTCCACGCCGGGGCGACCGTGGTGTTTGCCCGGACATCGGAGGATCGTCGTGGTCGGGGGATCAGTGCGTTTCTGGTCGAACTCGACCGCGACGGGGTGGTCAAGACCCGAACCAACGATATGGGCACGCTCGCCGTCGTACGGGGTTTTGTGGAGTTCAACGACACGTGGATCCCGGAAGGAAATCTGCTGGGTGAAGAAGGCGCGGCCTTTAGCCAGGTGATGCAGGGATTCGACTTTTCTCGCGCACTGATTGGTCTCCAGGTCATCGGTGCGGCACGCCAAACCCTTACCGAAACGTGGGAATATGCCCGCACTCGTGAAGCCTTTGACCAAAACATCGGGCAATTCCAGGGTGTGGCCTTTCCGCTGGCCGAAGCCGACACCCTGCTGACCGCAGCCGAAACCCTGTGCCATAAGACCCTGTGGCTCAAAGACGCCGACCTACCGCACTCAAAAGAGGCCGCCATGTGCAAATGGTGGGCACCCAAAATGGCCTACGACGTCATTCACCAGTGTCTGCTCACCCACGGCCAGTTTGGTTACCTCAAAGACCTCCCCATCGAACAACGCCTGCGCGACGTGCTGGGCCTGCAGATCGGCGACGGTACCGCCCAGATTATGAAGCTCATCATCGCGCGCCACAACCTGGGACGTGAATACGCCCCCTAACCCGAGGAGTCCTTATGACTGAAACACGTGAAACCGCCGAAACCGCGGGCCTGCAGTTGACCGATAAGGTTGCCATCGTGACCGGTGCAGCCTCCGGCATTGGCAAAGGTATCGCTCGCCGGCTGGCAGCCGAAGGTGCCAACGTCGTCATCGCAGACCTGAATGAACAAGCCGCTCAAGACACCGCCGAAGCACTGGGCGACGACGCCCTGGGGGTGGCGGTGAATGTGGCAGACCGCGGCACCGTTGATGCGATGGTGCAATCGGTGACCGAACGCTACGGGCGCATCGACATTCTGGTCAATAACGCCGGTTGGGATAAGGTTGGCCCCTTCTTGGAACAGGACCCGGCAATTTGGCAGCGCATCATTGATATTAACTTGATGGGTGTGCTGCACTGCTCCCAAGCGGTGGCGCTGCAGATGAAGGACCAAGGGTACGGCACGATCGTCAACGTTGGTTCCGATGCGGCCCGCGTGGGGTCTTCGGGCGAAGCGGTCTATTCGGCGGCCAAAGGTGGCATCGTGGCATTTACCAAAACGCTGGCCCGCGAGACCGCCCGCTACGGGATCACGGCCAATGCGGTCTGTCCCGGCCCGGCCGACACGCCGCTATTTGCCCAGGTCACAGCCGATGCACCGAAACTGCGCGAGTCGCTGGAGCGGGCCATCCCGCTGCGTCGACTGGCCCAGCCGGAAGATCTCGCCAATGCCGTGGCCTTCCTCGTGTCGCCCCGCACCGGATACGTTACCGGCCAGACCTTGTCGGTTTCCGGTGGGTTGACGATGATATAACCACAGCACCAGATCGCACCAGAGCTGACCACACAGCAACCCTCGTCGCGTCACTCACCTATCCCAGCGAAGAAGGATCACCATGGCGAAGTTTGACATGCTGCTCACCCAAGACCAGATTGACACCTACACCGCTTCCGGCCACTGGAAGAATCGGTTGCTGACCGATTATCTCGACGACGCCGTTGCTGCCCGCCCCGACCACGTTGCCGCGATCGACTCGGCCGGCCAGCTGACCTATGCCCAATTGGCCGAGCACGTTGACACGATGGCTCATGCCTTAGATGCCGCCGGCGTCGGGCCCGGCGACGTAGTTGGCATTCAGTTACCCAACTGGAATGAATGGGTCATCATTCACCTCGCGGCGCTGCGGCTCGGAGCGGTGACCAATCCGCTCATCCCGATCTACCGCGACCGCGAGATCGGATTCATGGCCGAAAAAGCCCAGGTGAAGGTCATATTCGTGCCCGGCGATTTCCGCGGCTACGATTACGTGGCCATGGTCGAACGCTTACGCGACAACCTGCCCCACTTGACCAAAACTGTGGTCGTCCGGTCCGAGGACACCCCTGACGACACAGAGTTCTATGTCAGCTGGGAGGAGCTCATGGCTACCGGGCGCCAGCAGCGCGAGTCGGCGCCCAAAGATTTTACCTCCCAGCGTCTATCGCCCAATGACCTGGCGTTGATCATGTTCACCTCGGGAACGACCGGCTCGCCAAAGGGCGTGATGCACACCCAGAATTCCGTGCTGGCCGCAGCCCTGCCGTGGCCCGATAAACTGGGGATGGACGAACATTCGGTGGTGCACATGGC
>JAJUIX010000202.1 GCA_029267455.1 Enteractinococcus sp.
CACGGTTGCGGTGGCATAACCGGCATCGAGTTCCCAACCGGTGGCATTGACGACCCCTGAACCACCACCTGTCGGATAGGGGCCACGGTTAAATAATGCCTCAATGAGGCCCACACCGCTGGTGCCAAACGTCCCGTGGGTCAGCTGCAGAGCGTGGAGCTCACCCCAGTGCCAGGCTTGCGGATCGGTGCCCTGTACTTCGGTTATTTCGTCATACGCTGCGTGCGCGGCGTCCACTAAGAGGTCTTGTTGCGAGTCACCCCACCAGGCGCTGGCAGGGTCATTGAGTTGATCAATGAAAAACTCGGTGATGCGGGACTGATTGTCTCGGGGAATATGGGTTTCTTGGGTTTCCACCATGACTTTGGTGACGTGGTTCCACAAGACGTTGGCAAAAGCTGCCGTGTTGGAGTCCGCCGCGTTGTGCCCGTCCCATGCGGCCAGCATGTCCAGGGCTGCTTGGACATCGGCGTCGTCGACGGTGATGGCAGCGTAGGCCTGTTGCAGCGGTTCGGCTGCGGGGAACTGGGTATCCATTTGCAAGTCCGTCAGCGCTTCCACCGTGACGGGGCCGGCTGCGATGAGGTCTTCCAACTGGGCCTCGATGCGGGCCGCGCGGTGGCCATAATCCCAGTCTCGCGATAAGAAGTACGGGTAGTCGTCGTTGACGATAGCGTGGTTGGCGGTGACTATATAGCCGGAGTCTGGGTTATAGGAAACCGGGAGTTCCTCGAATGGGATATAGCCTTGCCAGTCGTAGGCGCTGTCCCAGCCCGGTTGGGGCAGGAACCCATCCCCCGCCCCACGAATCGGTAATTTTCCAGGTGCCTGATAGCCGATGTTGCCTTCGGTGTCGGCGTAGATGAGGTTCTGGCCGGGCACTTCGAATTCGGTGGCCGCTTGGCGAAAGTCCGCGAAATTTTCGGCACGGTTCAGCGTGAAAATAGCCTGCGGAGTGCTCGTGACATCTAAGGCGGTCCACTGCAAACTCAGGGCGAACTCTCCGGGCGGGAGGTCATCTTCGTCCTCACTGCCCGGTGGATTAATGCTGATCCTGTCGAAGTCGCCTTCCACGTGCGACAGGATCGGTCCGTGATGCGTTGAGCGCACCTCAAGCGCGACATCATCTCCCCCGGCGACCTTCAGGACTTCGTCGCGGGTTTCGAAACGGTGTTTTTCTCCGTCGTGCCAGTACCCGTCGTCCTCGATTCTCTCAATATATAGGTCAGCGACATCCGTGGTGAGGTTGGTAAAACCCCAGGCGATGTGCTGGTTGTGCCCGATGACGACGCCGGGGAGACCGGAGAAGCTGAAACCGCTGACATCGTAAGGGCAATCGGCACTCACCTCAGCGCAACGCAGGTGCATTTGATACCACACCGACGGTAGTGAGGCATCCAGGTGCGGGTCGTTCGCCAGCAACGGCATACCCGTGTCGGTGTGTTCTCCGGATATTACCCACGAGTTTGAACCAATGCCCTCACCTGCAGCGGGCATGAGGCGATCCACGGATGAGATCATCTCCGTGAGTTCTTCAAGGACGGCGTCATCCTCATCCCACAGGGCAGTATGCGCGTACGGAATGTCAGACGCGGACGGCGCGCTCGTGCGGTGTCCTACAGGAGCCGGGATGTCGGCGTCGGCGATACCACTGCCATCGGGGTCTTCGGCTAACACGACCGGGTGTTTATCAAACGGATACGGCGGATAGAGCTCTGACAATTGTTCGGCGTCGAGGTGCTGGGTCAGCAGAGCACGGGCGGTTTCGGCTTCCAGGTTGGTGCGTAAATCCCAAGCCATGGCTTTCAACCAGGCCACCGAGTCAACGGCACTCCACGGTTCTGGTTCATAGCCGGGGTTCTGCAGCCCAAGCATCGTGTATTCAAACGCTAACGCCCCGCCCTGCCGCTGGTCGAGGTAGGCGTTGACACCGTCAGCGTAGGCCTCATAATAAGCGCGCTCGCGATCGGGTAGGGCCAAGACTTCTTGTTCGGCAATCCCGTGCCAGTCGAGACTGCGAAGAAAACGATCCGTGTCCAGCTGGGAAGCACCAAAGAGTTCAGAAAGTCGGCCGGCGGTCATGTGGCGTCGAAAGTCCATTTCCCAAAACCGGTCCTGAGCGTGCACGAATCCCTGGGCCATGAATATATCGTGCGAGGTGTTCGCCGTGATGGTCGGGATGCCCTGAGCGTCGCGCTGCACCGTGACTTCCTGCTCTAGTCCGGAGAGTTCAAGTGTGCCCTCAGTTTCTGGGAAGGCTCGTTGCACCGACCAGATGCCAAGGCCGCCCAGCACCAATACGAGTATTCCGAGCGCCGCGAGCAAGCCGAGGAATACATTGATGAGTCGCGAACGACGGCGCGAAGCACGTGCTGCCATTGTCGTCATGACCTGGCCTTTCCCCTTGCAAGGTGATCGTGTGAGTCACCCCCAGGTTACGTGACCATGGTCACTTTCAGACAGCTTTTATCCGCCGGTGAGCATTTGCGAGGCCTCGCAGAGGTTACAGCTGTGAGCCCTGCAAAAATTAGGCGCGTTGGGCTGCGCGGCGTTGTCTGAAACGTTCTATCCGCTTCACGACCGCTCCAACGGCAAAGGCCGCAAACACGGTTCCCTCACGGACCCCTTCGAGGCGCTGGAGTAGGATCAGCGATACTATCGCTGAGATAATCACCAGTGACCAGTCGACAATCTGTTTCATCGTACCGAAGCGTACGGTCGTCACTTGGGTGAGGGCCATGACGAGCCCTTCGCCGGGAAGATAGATCAGCTTCGGCTGAACTTGGATGTACACACCCACGCCCAAAATGAGCGCACCGAGGATGGCCACAACCCATTCCATCAGATAGTTGGTGGGTTCGACCCAGCTGGTGAGGTAGACGGACAGATCGATCAGCGAACCAAAGACCACCGCGATGGGCAGCTGCACGAGTTGGAACAGTTTGAAACGCCGCCGCAAGATGAGCATTTGGATGAGCACAAAGGCAATATTCATCAGCGTCGACACAAAGCCAACCGTCAATGGCGTCGCGGCGTCCAAGACAGCGGGGAAAGTTGAGATCGGGGCGGTCCCGAGATGACTGTGCACGCTCAGTGCAATGCCGATCGACATAATCCAGACGCCCAGCAGAAACGTCAGCCACCG
>JAJUIX010000137.1 GCA_029267455.1 Enteractinococcus sp.
GCGCGCAACGGAATACGGCCGCCGGCTAGCACCATGGAAACCTGTCGTTCGGACAACCGGTGACGAAACTCGACTTCCCGGCCATCCAATGCAGCTGTAATAGTCCTCCCGTGCCGGAGCGCGTCACGCAGCCCAGTGAAATGGAGGACATCATCTCGATTGATCTGGTCGTAGTCATCGGGGTTGGCAAACTCTAGCGCTAGCACACCGAAGTTGGCGAGGTTTTGCCAGTGGATGCGGGCAAAAGATTTCGCCACGACGACACGCAATCCCAGATAGCGCGGGGCGATGACCGCGTGCTCACGCGATGAACCCTGCCCGTAGTTCTCGCCGCCGACAATGGCGTGCCCGCCAGACGTCTCGGCTGCGCGCGTGGGATACGTGTCATCGACTTGGATATATACGAATTCGGCCATCATGGCGATGTTGCTTCGATACGGCAGGACCCTCGCCCCGGCGGGCATAATTTCATCAGTGGAAATGTTATCGCCGACCTTCAGGATTACGGGCACATCAAGCGCATCAGGCAGCTCGTCGAACTCCGGTAGCGACTTAATGTTCTCACCTTTGACGAGTTCGACTTGCTTCGCCTCAGCCTCTGGGGGAGGGGGCAAGAGCATCTCGGTGTTCACGCTGTATTGTTCTGGCAGTGTGACCTTCGGGTACTCCATTTCCAGGTCGCGCGGATCGGTGATCTTGCCGGTCAGCGCAGCGGCCGCTGCGGTTTCAGGCGAACACAACCAGACGGAGTCCTCATCCGTGCCCGAACGACCTGGGAAGTTCCGCGGGACCGTGCGCAAGCTATTGCGGCCCACGGCGGGAGCTTGCCCCATGCCGATACATCCCATACAGCCTGATTGATGCAGGCGAGCGCCAGAACGAATGAGATCAAAAGTCCACCCGCCCTTGGTGAGATCCATCAGAATCTCACGGGAGGTGGGGTTCACATCCAACGAGATGCGCTCATGGGCCTGGCGTCCGCGCATAATCTCAGCAACCACCGCGAAATCTCGTAGCCCGGGGTTAGCTGACGACCCCACTACAACTTGGTAAACATCTTCTCCGGCAACTTCACGAACGGGAACCACATTGCCCGGCGACGATGGGTAGGCGATGAGTGGTTCCAGCGTCGAAAGGTCAATGTGCTCTTCGACGTCATAGGTTGCGCCTTCATCCGCGCGCAGCTCAGTGAAATCATCTGGTCGCCCGACGGCCGTGAAAAAGTCGCGCGTGATCTCGTCGGCAGGAAACACACTGGTGGTCGCCCCGAGTTCGGCCCCCATATTGGCGATCACGTGTCGGTCCATTGCCGTCAGGTTCTTCAGGCCTTCGCCGTGGTATTCGACGATTCGTCCGACGCCGCCTTTGACACCGTGGCGACGTAACATCTCCAAAATGACATCTTTTGCGGAGACCCAGTCGGGCAGTTCACCGGTGAGCTCTACGCCCCAGACTTCGGGCATCTGTACATATAATGGGTCGCCCGCCATTGCCATGGCGATTTCCAAACCGCCCGCCCCGATGGCCAGCATGCCGATGGCGCCTGCGGCGCACGTGTGCGAGTCAGAGCCAACCATGGTGGTACCGGGCCGACCGAATCGGGCCTGGTGTACCGGGTGCGAGACACCGTTGCCGGGTTTGGAAAACCATAAACCATAGCGTTGGGCTGCAGACTGGAGGAAATGGTGATCTTCTGGGTTCTTCTGGTCAGTTTGCAGCAGATTGTGGTCAACGTACTGGACCGAGAGTTCGGTTTGGATTCGATCTAAACCCAAGGCTTCCAGTTCGAGCATGACCATGGTTCCGGTTGCATCTTGGGTGAGCGTCTGATCGATCACGAGCCCAATCTCTTGGCCCGGCTCGGCAGTGCCACTCACTAAGTGACTGTTGATAAGTTTTTCAGTAACGTTTTGTGCCATCGTGAGCTTCCAATCTTGCCATTTCTGTAGTGGCCGTGGGGTTCTGATGGATACATCTCACGCTAGTGATCCTGTGGCAGTGGGGCTAGGCGTTGCGTGCGGGATCTATCACCGATTAGTCCGGTGTCTCATCAATCGTTGTTTCAGGTCCGGGACCGAGAACAAAGGTGCGGCCCGAGATGTGTTCAACATCAATGGCCACGACTTCAGGTTTTCGCTCAGCAATCCAAGCTTTGAGCCCTAAGGAGTCGACGAGCTCAAGCTCCTCATGATGCTGGACTATGCGTCCGACGCCGTACACGATAGCGCTTGTGGCAGTGGTATCTGGCGCGCTGGTCGCCGTGGCATCCTGAATGGTGTCAGTTTCTAAGGCAAGATGTGAGCCGCTAGCGGTCGCAAAAAGCTTATTGCCAGGTGAAGTGCGGATATACGCCACCACGTCATCATTGCTTTTTGCATGCATTGCGAAATTCACCGGGAAGATATCGGGCTTGCCCTGAAGTGAAACGGCCAGCCGACCAAATGATCGTTCCGATAGAAACTGCAGTGCTTCTTCGGTGCTGAGTTGAGTTATTGAAGATGTCGAATCCATGGCGTGAGCCTCGCTTCGGCTGATATTGGCTTCAATAAATGGGTATCTTCACCATAGCTGTCTGGTGGCTGATCAGCCAGTAGTGCGGAAAGATCCGAGAGCGCGGAGCGTGGTGGCGGCAACCTGACCAGCGGTTATCGCGAAAGAAGAAAGAATAGGTAGCTTAAAGCAGATGCTGCGGCCCAGGATATGGGGCCGCAGCAGTGTACTGTGCAAGGAGTGTGCTGTGAACTAGCAGGGTGGTTCAGTTGTAGAGATCCAGTCGAATTCCAGCTGGTCGTCCGGCACCTGACGGTCGTTGGCGCCGGGATCCATTGCCGGCGGGGTGATGATTATCCTGTCCATATCAAGTGCCTCCTTCCAGGTACTTTCAGATGTGGACTGGATGCTCCGTGGATGTTGGCGTTATGCGGCTATTGAGTGCAGGCTGCTGTCGCCACTACTAATTTCAATCTTGCGTGGCTTAGCTGCTTCTGCGACTGGGATTTTTAGAGATAGCACGCCCGCGTCGTAGTGTGCGGTGATGTTGTCGGTGTCGAGATTATCGCCCAACACCAGTTGACGGCTGAAGTTGCCGCGTGGACGTTCCCCGGCTAGACGTTCAACGTCGTCCGGTAGTTGTGGTCGTTCCGCATTAACCGTGACGACATTGCGTTCCACATCCAGGTCAATCGTGGATGGGTCAATGCCGGGCAAATCGAATTCAACGTGGAACGTATCGCCGTCACGCCAAGCATCCATCGGCATCATCGTGGGTCGTGCTGACGTTCCATTGCTGCCAAATAGCTGGCTTGCCAGGCGATCAAGTTCACGGAATGGATCAGTACGCATAAGCATGGGCGACTCCTTTCTTGATCTTCGATTGTGCCTATTCATCTAGGGCGGAAGGAAATCTATATCATCCGCTATACTTTTCCTATAACATATGAATTAAGGAATTGCAAATTGAGTGAGTGAGTAGATCGCATACACTAAGAAATATGGGCGACTCGAAAGGCGTTTACACGATTTCAGTAGCAGCTGAGATGGTGGGTGCAGGGGTGCAGACGCTTCGGATGTACGAAGCGCGTGGGCTCGTGCACCCGGAGCGTACCGCAGGTGGGACCCGGCGTTACAGTAACGACGACATTGAACGCCTCAAACGCATCACGGCACTGTTAGAAGATGGACTAAATCTTGCCGGCGTCGGTATGGTCTTGAATCTGCAAGACGAGAATGCAAGGCTTAGAGCCCAGCGAAAGGAGTAGTGATGCCAGCACGCGACAAAAAACCGCAGCTCGAAATTCCTGAAGAAGAATTAGTCGAACACTTCGTCGCTGAAGACGAAGAAGAGGATCAGCTGGTACTCCCGCAGACCAAGCCGGCCACGGTTAATGAGGCTGATTGGGTGGATCAGCAGATCGATGTTCCCATCGATGAAGACGAGGAATACTCCTAGTCACATAAGGTGAGGTACACACGCCACGGGGCGCTGGTCAGTTCGACCAGCGCCCCGTGTGTTGTCAGGCAGCGGTGTCTAGAAGAAGCCCTGTGGTTGTTCGGTATAGGAGACCAGCAGGTTCTTGGTTTGTTGATACGCCTCGAGCAGCATCAGGTGCGTCTCACGGCCAAAGCCAGACATCTTGTATCCGCCGAAGGCGGCGTGAGCGGGATAGGCGTGGTAGTTGTTGACCCATACGCGTCCGGCTTGAATATCGCGACCGGCGCGGTAGGCGACGTTGCCGTTGCGCGACCATACCCCGGCACCTAAGCCGAACATGGTGTCATTGGCGATGGAGAGTGCGTCGTCGTAGTCTTTGAAGGTCGTTGTTGCTACGACCGGGCCAAAGATTTCCTCTTGGAAGACGCGCATATCGTTGTTGCCGCGCAATACGGTTGGGGCAACGTAGTACCCGCCGGAGAGGTCTCCGCCCAGGTCGACGGCTTCGCCACCGATCAGCACTTCGGCACCGCCCTGTTTACCGATGTCGATGTAGGACATGATTTTTTCGAATTGGTCATTCGAGGCC
>JAJUIX010000072.1 GCA_029267455.1 Enteractinococcus sp.
AAAAGAACAACGCTACGAGCAGGCACGTGAGGTGCTTGAGGCTGTCGGCCTCAAAGGGTGGGAGAAATCATACCCTTCCGAACTGTCCGGTGGGATGCAGCAGCGTGTGGGGTTAGCTCGTGCGCTAGCAGCAGGCACGGACATCATGCTCATGGACGAGGCATTTTCTGCACTCGACCCGCTGATCCGTCGAGAAATGCAAGACGAATTGAAAGAGATCCAACAGCAGTTGGATCGCACGATCGTCTTCATTACCCACGATCTGAACGAAGCAATGTTTCTAGGTGATCGGATCGCTGTGATGCGCGATGGAGAGATCGTACAGATCGGCACACCACAACAGATCTTGTCTGAACCAGCCAATGACTATGTAGCCTCCTTTACCTCGGATGTGGATCGTGGACGGGTATTGACAGCTGAAGCCGTGATGGTTCCCAACGCGGAACTCAGTGACGAAGAACGTGCTACGTTTGCCCGCAATGCTTTGTCGGTGAAACCCGATGCGACACTGCAAGAAATCGTGCCAGTCGTTATCGAAGCCAACGGGCCCGTGGCAGTCGAAGCTGACGACTCAAGCGACCATATCGGCTATATCCGATTAGCTTCACTTCTTAAAGCACTCACACCAAAACAATCCGAGGTCGTATCGGGATCAGGGGAGGCACAATAAATGGAAATTCCAGTACCGCGTATCCCGTTAGGGGATTGGGTCGAAGTCGCGCTCGACTGGATCTTAGGGGTCCTCGGCGGTTTCTTCACCTTCATTCGAACCATCCTTGTTCAAGCCTATGACCTATTGCTCTGGGCTCTGACGACTCCCGAATGGTGGATGGTCACGATAGTTCTTGCTGCCTTGGGCTGGTGGTTGCGTAGTTGGCAACTCGGTGTGGGCACCCTTATCGGTTTTGTTCTCATCGTTGGTGTCAACCAGTGGGCTAACGCCATGTCGACGCTCGCGCTGGTTGCTATCGCAACGCTCATTGCCGTCATTATTGCTATCCCGTTGGGGATTTTGGCGGCGAAATCCCAGGTTGCCTCGAAAATTCTGCGCCCCGTCATGGACTTCATTCAGACGATGCCACCTATGGTGTATTTGATCCCGGCGCTTGTTATTTTCCGCGTTGGTGTCGTGCCCGGCATGGTGGCCACCGTGATTTTCGCGATGGCGCCCGGTGTCCGTTTCACCGAATTGGGGATTCGCAGAGTAGATACTGAAGTAGTCGAGGCCGGTAAAGCGTTCGGGTCGACACCCGGCAAGATCCTACGACAAATTCAACTTCCGCTAGCAATGCCCACCATCATGGCAGGTGTCAACCAGGTCATTATGTTGTCCCTCTCCATGGTCGTTATTGCCGGTATGGTCGGCGCCGGAGGCCTCGGTGGGGAAGTCGTCGCTTCGTTGAACCGTATTAACGCCGGTCTTGGGTTCGAAGCAGGATTGGCCGTGGTGATTCTCGCTATGTACTTGGACCGGTTGACTTCGATGCAATCTCAGAAACGATTCGCCTAAAGAAGGCCTCAGTCTTTGAAATTGAATAAGGACATATAGAAAGGAAGATGTAACCGTGAAATCACGTGTTTGGAAGTCCGCAGCCGCTCTGTCGGTCGCAGCTTTGGCGCTGACAGCATGCGGAAATGGGGGCGAAGGTAACGGAAACGGTGGTACAGATGACGGAGCTGCAGGCGGCAACGGGGAGATTACCATCGGCGTCTTCAACGGCTGGGAAGAAGGCATCGCCGTCTCAGAGCTTTGGGCTTACGTCCTTGAGGAAGAAGGCTACGAAGTCAATCTCGAATACGCCGACCCAGCGCCCGTTTATTCTGGCTTATCAACCAACGATTACAACGTAACTCTTGACGCTTGGCTGCCAGTCACCCACGCAGATTACGTTGATGAGTACTCTGACGATATCGTCGACCTCGGAGCATGGAACGAAGAGTCGTCATTGCATTTGGCAGTCAATGAGGACGCGCCCATCGAGTCCCTTGATGAATTGGCAGAAAACGCTGATGAATTCAATAACGAAATCGTGGGCATTGACCCAGGTGCGGGGCTGACCCAGATCACTGAAAACGAAGTCATCCCGACCTACGGTCTGGAAGACATGGAATACACCACCTCGAGTACTCCTGCCATGTTGCAGGAACTTGAAAGCGCAAGTGATTCAGGCGAAAACATCGTTGTGACTCTTTGGCGTCCACACTGGGCTTATGAAGCCTTCCCAATCCGAGACCTCGAAGATCCAGAAGGCGCACTCGGCGAGGCAGAGTTTATTCATACCTACGCAAATGCCGAATGGGCTGAAGATGAAGCCAATGCCGAGGTAGTCGGTTGGCTAGAAAACTTCACCATGGAATCGGAACTGCTGTACTCTCTAGAGAACCTCATGTTCAACGAGAACCCAGATGCTGAGGACTACCGTCCGATCATTGAAGAATGGGTAGCAGAAAACCAAGAATACGTTGATGGTCTGACCAGCTAGTCAGTCCTTCAACTTGCTAACAGCCGCTGGCTTCCAACCATCCATTGGAAGCCAGCGGCCTTTTTACGCTGCTAAGTGGATGTTTGCGATCCCAGCGAACATGTCATGGCCAACCGTCGTCTTGCAACCGGCGAGGCGAGTGCGATTGAGGATAATAAAGCGTAGAACTAGAGCGAAAGGAATGCCTTGGCTGCGCAGTTAACTACCCGACAACGACTCTTAGCCGTTGGCCTGACGGCTAACGCGGGATTTGCCGACGGGTTGTTTTTTATTCACCTGGGCGGTTACTTCGTTTCCTTTATGTCGGGAAACTCGACGCGTGCAGCTGCTGCTCTAGCACAAGGGCATCACGTTGAATGGCTGGCAGCCTCCGGCCTGATCTTCGCATTCCTTATTGGTGTCATGATGTCTTCATTCGCGGTCCGGTTTGGCCCCAAACGCTTTCATCCACCCTCTGAGTCACTGTTATCAGAGCAAATTGCACCGCATGGTTCGGCAGTATGGACTGCCGTTCTCCTCATGTTGTTCGGTGCTATATCCTCAGTTTTTGAACCGACTCAGGCAGCGGCCCCATTCATTATCGCCTCGGCCACCGGGGCCATTAACGGTACCTTCACCCGGCGCGGGGAAGTCACCGTCGGCCTGACGTATATGACCGGTACCTTAGTGAAGATGGGCCAGGCTTTAGCGTCCGCAATCGCACTGGGTTCGATCGTGTATCTCTCGCGCTTCTTGCAGTACTTGTTTTTGTGGGCTGCAATCTCGATTGGCGCCCTGCTTGGCGGTTGGGCATATGTCGCGTTGGGCCTGCCCTCGGTGTGGTTATCAGTCGCGACTATGATCGTACTGGCGATTATGCTGACATGGCGGGTGAAGAAGCGCACCGATCGAAACGATACATAATAACAACCACAAAATGTGGGGCCTGATCACATGCAGTGATCAGGCCCCACGAACTGTGAGCACACGAGGAAGTTTTATACGCTGACCGGTGTCGCGTGAGCAGACAGGTAGCGATCATAAGCCGGTAGTGTCAGGAAATCTTCAAAGTTTTCTGACAGCGCGGATTCGGTAAATAGTGCTTTCGCCTCATCCAACCGGTCACCTTGATAGCGGGGGAGTGACGCAAAGATCTCCTCGATCTTCTGGTTCACCCACTCAGCGGTAATAGTTTTTGTTGACCCATCTTTACGCAGTGCCTGTGACTGCGTATGGATCCACTGCCAAATCTGCGACCGAGAAATCTCCGCAGTGGCAGCATCTTCCATCAGCCCATTAATAGCAGCGGCTCCCATACCGTTGAGCCAAGCATCCATGTAGCGAATCCCGACTTCAATATTCGTGTCCAGACCGGTTTCTGTGATCTCACCGGTCGTGGACTGCACATCGATGAGGGCCGCTGCTGACGGCACCACGTCTTCGCGCTTATTCGTGCGGATCTGGTGCTGGGCATCGAGCAGAAGCTCATCGAATACCCCCATGCAGGTCGCCACCAGGCCGGGGTGGGCAACCCAGGAGCCATCAAAGCCGTCGTGGGCTTCACGTGTTTTATCTTCACGAACCTTCCGCAGCGCCTCTTTGGTGCGTTCCGGGTTAGAAGAATCTGGAATGAAAGCGCTCATCCCACCAATTGCTGATGCACCACGCTTGTGGCAAGTGTGCACGAGCAGATCCGTATAGGCGCGCATCATCGGCTGGGTCATAGAGACATCTGCACGATCTGGGAGCACGTAGTCCGGACCAGAATCGCGATAAGTTTTAATGATCGAAAAGATGTAGTCCCAGCGTCCGGCATTCAAGCCGGCAGCGTGGTCGCGCAGCTGGTACAGAATCTCTTCCATCTGGAAGGCTGCGGTAATGGTTTCGATCAGTACCGTGGCACGAATGGTGCCCTGCGGGACGCCTAGGTAGTCCTGTGCCTTATTGAAGACACAGTTCCACCAGCGCGCTTCCAGATGATGTTCTAATTTCGGAAGGTAATAGTAGGGTCCACGACCCAGCTCAACGAGCTTGTCAGCGTTGTGGAAGAAGTACAGTCCAAAGTCCATCAGCGAACCGGATAGCGGCTCGTCGTCGATGGTGATGTGGGATTCCTCCAGATGTAATCCTCGCGGGCGCACAATAATCGTTGGCATCTGAGCTAGCGCGGGCTTCTTCAACCGGTAATGCTTACCCTGTTCTGACGTGAAATCAATGTTGTGCCGGATCGCATCATATAAATTGACCTGCCCATTGATCATGTTCGCCCAGGACGGGGATGAGGCGTCTTCAAAATCAGCCAACCAACATTTGGCGCCGGAGTTCAAAGCGTTAATGGTCATCTTGCGATCCACTGGCCCGGTGATTTCCACTCGCCGATCTTTCAGACCCGGGGCAAGGGGAGCGACCCGCCATGAATTATCCTCCCGAATACTGCGCGTGGATTTTTCAAAACCCAATTGTTCACCGTTTGCGACTCGGGCCCGAGCGTCTTTGCGTGCAGCAAGTAACTCTCGACGACGCGGGTCTTGTTTGGTGTGCAGATAAGCCAAGAAATCCAGGGCCTGATCGGTGAGAACTTCACGCTGCCGTGCATCTAGTTCACCGAACACGGTCACATTGCAGCCCTCGGGAGTTGTGTGCTGGATTGTTGCTGATGCCATGGCGGGTGCTCCTTTTCTTGCCTAGCGGGTCAAACTAGAACTGTTGTGCTTCGGTCGAATCTGCCAAAGCTGTGGTTGACGATTCGGGGTTGACTGTGGTGGAAACCAGGTCGAAGTAGCCGGTGCCAACTTCACGCTGGTGACGAGTAGCGGTGAAACCATCTTCTTCGGCTGCAAATTCGGCCTGCTGTAGCTCAACGAAGGCGGACATCTGGCGTTCGGCGTAGCCTTTGGCCAGGTTGAACATCGAGTAGTTCAATGAGTGGAAGCCTGCCAGCGTGATGAATTGGAATGTGTACCCCATTGCGGCTAGCTCCCGCTGGAACTTCGCGATGGTGTCATCATCGAGGTTGGCTTTCCAATTGAACGAGGGGGAGCAGTTGTAAGCCAGCATTTGATCTGGGAACTCGGCTTTGACTGCTTCAGCGAATTGCCGGGCTACATCCAGGTCTGGGGTGGAGGTCTCCATCCACAGTAGATCCGAGTACGGTGCGTAAGCTTTGGCTCGTGCAATGGATGGTTCTAGACCATTCTTGATGTAATAGAAACCTTCTGACGAGCGCTCACCGGTCAAAAATTGGTGATCACGTTCGTCAATATCAGATTGCAATAAGGTCGCCGCCTCGGCATCTGTGCGAGCAACGATGAGCGTTGACACGCCAGCAACGTCTGCTGCAAGACGGGCCGCATTGAGGGTACGAACGTGATGGGACGTTGGGATCAGCACCTTTCCGCCAAGGTGACCGCATTTCTTTTCGGACGCGACCTGATCTTCCCAGTGCACACCAGCCGCCCCGGCGGTAATCATGGCTTTCATCAGCTCATAAGCGTTCAGTGGACCGCCAAAGCCTGCTTCAGCATCGGCAACGATTGGTACGAGGTAGTCCTCAACGGTCTGGAGGCCTTCGGCCCATTCGATCTGATCGGCCCGCATCAAAGCATTATTAATTCGACGTACGACCTGCGGGACCGAGTTGGCTGGATACAGTGATTGGTCCGGGTAGGTGTGACCCGATAGGTTAGCATCGGCTGCGACCTGCCAACCGGAGAGGTAGATTGCCCGAAGCCCTGCTTTGACCTGCTGCACGGCTTGTCCACCGGTCATCGCACCTAAGGCATTTGTAAACTCGCCTCGCTCATGTTCAGTGGTGAGCTGTTCCCAGAGTTTCTCTGCGCCGCGTTTGGCCAGCGTATGTTCTTCTTGGACTCGTCCGCGGAGTCGGACGACTTCCTCAGCGGTGTAATCACGCGTGATGTTTTCCCAACGAGGATTGGAGTTCCAGTCCTGTTGAATCTGGTCTGCTGCTGCCTGAATGACGGGTTCCATACTTCTCTCCCTAAATCACAGTTCTCATGGTGTG
>JAJUIX010000187.1 GCA_029267455.1 Enteractinococcus sp.
ACCTGGCTGGCCACGGAGTTGTCAACCACCAGGTCGTAGCTGACGGCCGTCATAGAGGGAATCATCGCGTATTTCAGTTGGCGGCGACGCATGACTTCACCGATGACCCCGAACAAAACCCAGATGACCGCACCCAATAACACGGTTGAGCCCAAGGTCATCATCAGATCCTGGCCGCCGGTCATCATCGAGAACAGCAATCCAATGAACATACCGAAAAAAGCGCCTTGGAGGGCAGCACGGCCGGCAACCGCTGCATAACTTGGCCGGTGACGTAGCCGATAGACCGAACGCAGATCACGTCCTACGATAGAAAGAAATCGTGGATCCACCCCGGCTTCTACCGCACGGTCGACCGCTGCAATCGCAGCTTCATACGAACGGTAGTTGCCAATCAGCTGCCCCTGCGGCAGTGGCGACCCAATGTGTGCTCCAGGACCAAACATACTCATAGTGTCCATTTTCTACCCTGTCGGACAGAGTTTCCACCATCCCGCCCACATTGCGCTGTGAGCAAGGAGAACAACCATCCCATGACAAAGGCAAATGACCTGCACCCCGGCGGTGTTCTGGCTCCGGATGTCGTGCCAGAAACACCCCGCGAGTTGCAAGCCTGGCGTGCACTGAGCGAGGTGATCGACCCGGAGATTCGGCAGCCCATCACCGTTTTGGGCATGGTCGCGGCCGTCGAGTTCACCGATGACGACATTGCGGTGACCATTCGCCTGACCATTGCCGGTTGTCCGATGCAGGACACGATTCACACCGAGGTGGCCAGCGCTCTGCAATCCGTCACGGATGGCAACGTGTCGGTGCGATTGTCGACGATGACCCCCGAGCAGCGGGTGGCGCTCCAAGAACATCTCACCGCGGCACGACCGAAGAATCCTTTCGGTGCCGGTTCGTTGACCAAAGTGTATGCGGTAGCCTCCGGCAAAGGCGGGGTCGGCAAATCCACGATTACTGCAAACCTCGCGGTAGGACTAGCGCAACGAGGGCTGAACGTGGGGCTCATCGACGCTGATATTCACGGGTTTTCGATCCCCGGGCTGTTGGGTGTGACCTCGAAGCCAACCAAGGTTGAGGATATGATCATGCCGCCGGTTGCCTACGGAGTAAAGGTCGTATCGATCGGCATGTTTTTAGATACCGACCAACCGGTGGCCTGGCGCGGTCCGATGTTGCACCGTGCCCTGGAACAATTTATTACCGATGTGTACTGGGGCGATCTGGATGTGCTGTTGATTGATCTGCCTCCTGGTACCGGAGACATTGCCATTTCGACGGCGCAATTACTTCCTACCGCTGAGCTGCTCGTGATCACCACACCGGAGCATACTGCGGCACAGGTGGCTGCCCGTGCCGGACAGTTGTCAACCCAGACGAACCAGCCGGTGGCCGGCGTGATCGAAAACATGGGGCCGCTGCAGCTACCCGATGGGAGCTTCCTAGAGGTCTTTGGCTCAGGAGGCGGCCAAGCAGTCAGCGAACGCCTCACCAGTGTGTTAGATCATCAGGTCCCGCTGCTGGGTTCGATCCCCTTGGATCCGGTGTTGCGCGCTAATAGCGAGACAGGCACCCCGACGGTAGTGACCTCGCCTGAAGCAGCTTCTGGTAAAGCATTACAAACGATCGTGGACCAATTAGCTACCACGCCCCGGGGCCTGGCCGGCAGAAAGCTGCCAGTTTCGCCTAAGTAGCTTCGGTATCGAACGGAGTGCTGAGGTCGGTCGGCTGCGCTGCTTCGGGTTCGGTTGCGTCCTCATCTTCCGTTAGCTGGGTAGCTGCTGCCGATGGCGGATCAGGAGTAACCTGTGATGCCGAGGAAACAGCGGACTCGCTCTGCGGTGCCGGACGGCTCGGGTCTGGAAACTGTGCTTGCTGCTCAAGTTGATCAATTGGCACTGCGGCCGCCATGATTTCGGCATGTGTGGGCCGGGGACGGTCTGCAGGCTTGTCCAGAACAGTGTCCGCGGCGTCTTGAACTGTGCTTTTCGCATCGTGGAGCGATGCCTCGAGATCTTCGATGGGCTCCGAGAGCGCCTCGCGAATCACACGGCGGGGATCGTACTGGCGTGGATCGTATTTTTGCCAGTCGACTTCGTCGAAATCAGTGCCGGTTTCTTCTTTGAATTGCTCTTTGGCACCTTCCGCTAGGCGGCGGGCTTTGTGTACCCATTCGCGGAGCGTTCGCAGGTATTCTGGGATTTTTTCGGGTCCCAGCAATAGCAAGGCGAGCACGATGAGCACAATGAGCTCGCCACCATTAATACCGAAGATGTTCATACTGGCTACAGCTTACCCGAAAGCACCGCAGGCGGCGGATCCTAGCGGAAGTTAGCCGCCCATGAGACGCTCTAAACCGCGTTCAAATCGGTGACTCACACCTTCTTGAAATTCCTCCCCACCCGTACTCAGGCGGGACTTTTCTTCGACGTACAGGGTCGACATAATGCCTCCGGCGTAATCGGCATCGGAGGTAGAGTCCACCCGATACTGCGATTTGCTCGTGGACATGTACGCGGTCCATGAACCATCCGGATAGGTGTAGAGCCACACGTTCTCAGCAACCGGCAGGGAAACCTCGGTTGCAGCTGATTTCGTGAAATCTAAGCGGCTACACGCGGTCACGGAGCCGTCTTCATTTTCCACCCGGCATTCACGAACCACGGTTTGATCCTCAGAGTTGGTCGAAGAACTGTTAAAGACCGACACCACGTAAACTTGGTCGTCTTGCTCGTCGACGACAGCAGATTCAAAAACCATGCCCAGGGCTTGGAATTGGGGAATGGTCCAACCGGCTGCCCGAAGGTCGCTGACCGAGTTGAGCCGAACGGGTGTGCCATCAATACCGAGCGGCGCGCTGCTATAGGACAGTTGAGCGCTCGACGTACCGAAATCATCTGGGACTTTGGTGGAGTCATCGCTTGGAGTGGGTCGGATCAAATCCTGCGGGTCGGCCTGGACCACTTCAATTTCATTGGGAATAAGCGTTGGTGAGGAAGAATTCGCTGATTCATATGAGCGTTCTTCGCCTCCCAAAATCCATAGGCTCACAAAAACCCCCACCACGACTAAGCCGAGCACTCCTGCTCCGGCAAGAAATTTCCAACCGGGCAAACCGTTGGGTTTCATCACGGTCTCAGGCTGGGGTGGGGTATAGCTGACGGACTCTCCGCGCGAGATCCTGTCGAGTTTCTGAGTGACAAACAGGGCGGAGGACCGTTGTTCGACTTCCTTAGCGCACCGAGGGCAGTCAGCCAGATGGGCCCGCATGCGCTGATCTGCTGACGCAGAGAGTTGGCCTTCCAGAAACGCGTCGAACTTGGAGCGTGGATGAAAAGCGAAGCCT
>JAJUIX010000245.1 GCA_029267455.1 Enteractinococcus sp.
TCCATTACCCAAGAAATCGCGAAGCGGTTAGAGGCTTTGCCGGGTGTGAAAATTCGGATTAGTCACCGGGATATGGGGCGCGAATGAGCATGCATTTCACCGGGCAGCTTCCGCTGACGCCCATCAACCGTCCTGAACGTGCCACGATCGGTCATTACTCACCCAATCTCAACGTCACCGCACTGGGTGGCGGACACGGCCTGTACGCCACCCTCTCGGCACTACGATTGATCGCCGGCGAGATCACCGCCGTCGTGACCGTAGCTGACGACGGCGGATCATCAGGGGTCATTCGACAAGAAATGGATGTTATCCCACCCGGAGATTTGCGCATGGCGCTAGCTGCCCTGTGTGATGACACCGACTGGGGCCGAACTTGGCGCGACACCATGCAGCACCGCTTCCGCACATCCACCAGCAACGGCGAACCAGGGACCCTAGATAACCACGCCCTTGGGAATCTGCTGATCGTCGCACTCTGGGAGCTCTTAGATGACCCCATCGACGGCCTCGCCTGGGCGGGTGCGCTCCTGGGCGCCCGCGGTGTGGTGCTCCCGATGTCTACGACGCCGATGACCATATCCGGCACGGTACTATGCAGTGGCGAGAACGGCACCCTGACACAGCGAAACGTCCAGGGGCAGGCAGCACTTGCCAAAGTCGCCGCCGACGGGAGAGTCAGCCACATTGAACTGGCGCCCAAAGATGCTGAAGCGACACCCCAGGCCCTAGAAGCCATTGATACTGCTGATTGGGTCGTGCTCGGCCCCGGCTCATGGTATACCTCGGTACTGCCGCACCTGCTGCTTGCCGAACAACGCCAAGCCCTGGCCCAGACCCCGGCTAAACGCTGTCTGGTGATGAACCTGCAGCCCTCCACAACGGAAACCGTGGGGATGACCGCCGCAGAACACCTGTCTGTGCTGCACTATTACGCCCCCGAGTTTCGGATCGACCTCATCATCGCAGACCCCACCGTGGTCACGGACGATCAGCGCGACGAATTCTGCGAAGCCGCCGAAAAACTCGGCGCGACCGTAGTGTTTAGTAAGGTAAAAGACGAAACTCGCCCAAACGTCCATGACCCGTTACGGCTTGCTGTAGCCTTCTCCGAGGCATTCGATACCATTCCATCGTAGCCTCGAGAAAATATCGCACTCGCGAAGAAAGAACAGTGAACAACCATATGGCACTCACCGCAACTGCTAAAGAAGAGCTCGCACGCGTCCCAGTGACGCGACTTTCTGAACGTTTAGCAGAAGTGGTCGGTATCTTACGGTTCGGCGGAGGCATCCAACTACTCCCCGGACGACTCATCATCGAAACCGAACTCGACCACGAAGGCACGGCTCACCGACTTCGCACGACACTGCGCGATACCTTCGGCACTGAATGTGAGCTCATCCGGCTCAATGGTTCAGCCTCCCGTCGAGGGACGCGTTATGTCCTGCGGATCATGGAAGGTGGAGCAGAGCTGGCTCGCAAGACCGGGCTGCTCGATCCTCGCGGCCGACCCGTACGCGGTATGCCACCAGCTGTCGTCAATGGGACGGTCGAGGATGCGGCAGCCGCATGGCGCGGTGCTTTCCTCTCGCAGGGCGTGCTCACCGAACCCGGCCGATCATCCGCGCTTGAAGTCGTGGCCCCCGGGCCCGAAGCTGCCCTGGCTCTCGTCGGTGCCGCCCGGCGCCTCGGTGTCACCGCCAAAGCCCGCGAAGTGCGTCAAGCCGATCGCGTTGTCGTTCGGGACGCTGACACCATCACCAAACTGCTGACCGTGATGGGTGCCCCGCAGACCGTCAAGACGTGGCAAAAACGCCAATCCACCAAAGAGGTTCGCTCCTCATCCAACCGCTTAGCAAACTTCGATGACGCCAACCTGCGACGTTCTGCCCAGGCCGCCGTGGCAGCAAGTGCTCGAGTTACCCGGGCCCTAGAAATCCTGGGTGATGACGTGCCGGAACACCTCGAATACGCTGGCAAACTCCGGGTAAAACACCAACAAGCGTCCTTGGATAAGCTTGGCCGCCTGGCAGAACCACCCATGACGAAAGACGCGATCGCTGGACGCATTCGGCGTTTGCTAGCCATGGCCGATAAGCGTGCCCAAGAACTTGGCATACCGGATACTCACGAAGCAGTCCCCACTGAACTGCGCGATCGCAACTGATCTCACACTATCGTTCGCAAAGGGGGTAAGCGGTCAACCCTTGACCGGCCCCCGGGGGTAACCGCCTAAGATAGACACAGTGGTTCAATGTGAGAACTTTGAATCAACCATTTTGCTGAAATCTACACTTCAGTATCACAATCGGATACTCATCCGAA
>JAJUIX010000147.1 GCA_029267455.1 Enteractinococcus sp.
CGTCTACGGTAATGGTTATTTCTTTGGGTTCGGCCACGTGCCAGTTCCTCCTTGTGTCAGGCTTGATGACTCGGTGGCATACTGGACCACCGATAAGCCATCCGCCATTCTATCTGCTCGCCAGGCAGTTTGCAGGTTGTGTGTGGTCTCACTGGTTTTCTAGCTGGATATCTACCACTACCCGTACCGGATCTTCCAAGATAGTGACCGCGTAGGGTCGTTTCTGATCCAGTCCAATGATGTAAGAACTTGTGCCCTCCCATGGGGCAAAGCTGGTGACGGTGCCGGTGGCTGCAGTGTTCAGCTCGGTGATCTCTGCGCCGTGTTCTAACATATCCTCGGGCACCTCGAGATTGGTGGCGGTGCCTGAAACGACGACTTCAAGATAAGCGGTATCTCCGGTATCCACGATGGTGCCAATACCGGGTTCTCGAGGTTCTTCGGTGTATTGGGCAAAAAAGCTGGGTTGGCCAGTGCCAGCGTGTTCGATCACGATGCGTTCGAAGCCCTCGTGGACGGCAGCGCGTACCGCTGTGGGATACACGTTGGAAGCATCCCCGAAATCTGGCCATTCGGCAGATTCCTGAGGTTGTGTGGAAAATTCTCCAACTGCTTCAGCCTTAGGTTCTAAACTCTGTTCCACATCAGGATCGGTCGTGGCCTCATCAGGAGTGGTGGATGTGGCAGCAGGAGTTGGTGACGACGGTGGTTGTTGCGGCGTAGCTTCGTCAGTGCTGCAAGCTGTCAATCCCAGCCCGACTGTACAGAATATCGCGAGAATCTTGAACGTGGTGGTGCATCGTGCCATGGTATGCCCCAAGGTGGTGACGTGGTCCGTTTACTCAACGATAACGCAGCGAAGTACCCACGTCAGGGGTGAGACTACGGCGTCCGAGCTGACTTTGATGGAGCACGGTCGGCGCGGGCAGGTTCGGACCACCGGCAAACCATCGGGCCCAGTCGCTACGCTGGGTGTCCCAATAGTCTGGGTCAGGCAGTGAGGCTGGGTCGTGCATATCCCAGGCTCGAAGAGCTTGGAGGGTGATGCCGCGGCTTCCGGTACGGCGGGTGGTGCCTTCGATGAGAAGCAGTCGCGCGGAGAACAGAATATCGCCGGTGGCGTGTTGGGCTTGGGCAAAAAACGACGTATCGACGACGCCGGTGCCATCATCAATGGAAATAAAGACCACGCGTTCACCGGAGCGCATCGGCGGGGTTTGGGTGGCCACGCGCACCCCGGCTACCATCACCCGGGTGTGGTTTCGTAAGGTGAGCAGCTGATCTGCCGGTGTGGTGCCGAGGGCTTCGAGATAGGGTTTGTGAGATTGCATCAGATGCCCGGTGGTATCGATGGCGGTCAGATCGAGTTCGGTACGAATCTTTTGTTCCGCGGTTGGTTCGGGGAAAAGCGCGGGCAGGGTTTGTAACTCGGTGTCGCCTAAGGGGAAGGCTTGTTGGCCTTCTACCTGAGGTCGTCCGGTTCGCAGCAGCCGTCCGGTGCGATCGCGTTTGGATGGCGAGTGTAAGAGTTCCAGGTGGTGTACGACGTCGGTGCGGTTAATGCCGGTGGCCGGCAGGATGCAGTCGAGTGCTCCAAGCTGCGCTAAATGTTCGAAACTCTTTTTGCTCAGCCGCGCGCGGTCTCGAATATCTGCCAGGCTGTCGAAAGGCTGAGCGCGTTCGATGCGTTGCTTCTCCTGTTGGGTGAGTCCCAGCACGGTATTCAAGGACAGTCTGATCCCCCACTTGTGGTGAGATGAGGTTGATATTTTTTCTAACCGCATCTGGGTGGTCGATTTATTAATGTCTACCGGCAGGATTTCAATACCCATCCGGCGAGCTTCAGCCACCATGAGACGCTGCGGATACATCCCGGGATCGTGTTCCAAGACAGCTGCCATGAAAGCGGCCGGGTAATGGGTTTTTAGCCACGCAGATTCGAAGGTCGGGATGGCAAATGCTGCCCCGTGGGCTTTGCAGAAACCGAAGGAACCAAATGCTGCCAGGGTCTCCCACACTTCGTCGATAACGTTGATATCCCAACCACGTTCCATGGCGTTGGCCCGAAAATAGGTTTCTACTTCCTCTTGTCTTGCAGAACCGAGCCGACGGCGAAACTCATCGGCTGCGGCGAGTCCACATCCGGTCATCAGATCAAACATGCGCAGCAATTGTTCGTGAAAGACAGTAACCCCGTGAGTTTCTTCCAAGATGGGTTTCAACTCCGGGTGTGGGTAGTGTGCCGGGGCAAGTTGGTGCCGGTAGTCCAAGAAGGGCCGGACCATATCGGATTTCATGGGTCCGGGTCGAAACAGTGAAATATCGATGATGAGGTCATTGATTGATTCGGGTTCCAGCTTACCGATGAGCTCTCGTTGTCCTGGCGATTCGATTTGGAAACACCCTAGTGTATGCGTGGTTTGGATCATCTTGTAGGTGGCCGGATCATCATGGGGCACTTCTTCTAGATTGATCTGTTCTCCGGTGGTGCGCTGAATCTCAGAGAGCGCATACGCAATGGTGGATTGCATCCGAACACCTAAGACATCAAGTTTCAGCATGCCCATGGGATCCATATCGTGTTTATCGAATTGGCTCATGGGCAGGCCCATTCCCGAGGCCTCCACCGGGGTGCGATCTAACAGGGTATGGTCCCCAAGGATGACGCCGCAGGGGTGCATAGAGATATGGCGAGGTAAGCGATCAAGGCGTTCCGTGAGATCGACGAGTAGATCCAGTTGTTGGTTTCCGGATTTTCGGCTGTTTTGGACTTGGGCCGCAAAGGTTTGGAGCTCGGGCATGTGCTCGAGGGCTTGGCGGAAATCGGAAGCTGAGAAGCGCCAGAGCTTTTTCGCCAGGTGATCTACCTGCTGGCGTTCCAACCCGAGCGCCCGGCCCGCGTCGCGAACAGCGCCCCGTACCCGGTAGCCGTTTTGCATGCTCATGAGCGTGGTGCGTTGGGCGCCGAATCGTTCAAAGATCGCATGATAGATCTCATGTCGGCGGGCTGATTCCACATCGATATCGATATCAGGCAGGGTGGAACGGTCCTGGGAGAGGAACCGCTCAAAGATCAAGTCGTGTTCGATCGGGTCTACGTGCGAAATACGCAGCGCATAATTCACTAACGACGAGGCCCCCGATCCGCGAGCGGAGACGCGCACCTGCCGGTCTTCGATCATGGCCACAACTTCAGCAACCGTCAGAAAATAACTGGAAAACCCGAGGTTTTCGATGATGTTGAGTTCGTGATCGAGTCTGTGTAACACACGCTCGTATTGGGCCCCAGTGGGATCTAGATGTCGGAATCGATGTGCCAGCCCTGCCCGGGCGCGTTGGGTTAAGACGGTATTGGGGTCCCCGTCGATACCGATCACGTCGAATTCTGGGACGCGCGGTTGACCCCACCCAAGGTCTTGAGCTGGATCTAGTGCGCAGCGTTCGGCGAGCCGCTGGGTGGTCTCAAGTAACTGTCGGGCAGCTGCCGTCCCATACCCTGCTTCATGAGCAATTTCATGTGCCAGGGCGTGCATGGCTTTACCCGTTTTGAGCCAACCTTGCCCATTGGGTTGGATATCGGTCACCGTATCTAGACTCGACAGCGCTCGGGCTGCATCCACGACATCTGCTGTGGCAGCTCCATCCGGGGTGGCATATCGGACCGCATTAGTTAACACCGCCGACAGTTCGATATCTTGACTAGCTCGCAGCATTCGTACGGCCTGTGTGGTGGACAACCGCTCCGTGGGTAGTGACATATGCGAGACCACCTCCACTGACAGGCTGGCGTGCGGTAGGGCCTGTTTCCAGAGTTTTAGGCGGGTCCGCCCTGCGATATATTTTCGCCGGAGCATAAAATCACCTACATCGGACGCCGGTCCCACCAGTACGTGCAGCACGGGACTGGTTTGGATGGCCTCGGCTAGCTGGGACATATAAATATAGGGACGTTGATCGGAACCGAGCTGGGTGTGGGCCAAGGAAATCAGCCGCACCAGCGCCTGATACCCTGCCCCGAGGTTGTTGGCCTGCCCGTATCCGGCCTCGGCCGCACTGAGAGCCAAGATCGTGACCCGGCCGGCGGGAAGGGGCTCACCATCCACGGTGGCGGTTGGATCCCACATCACCGCCAGGCTTACCCCCACCACCGGCGCGATATTATGTGCCAAACAGGCCTTGAGGTGTTTGGCCATCCC
>JAJUIX010000217.1 GCA_029267455.1 Enteractinococcus sp.
CTACGCCACCGCCGGGCATATCGCCCGGGCCGCGCTGGATGCCACCGCTTACCAAACCCTTGATGTCATCACCGCTGTCGAAGCGGACACCGGGCATAAACTCCAACGACTCAACGTTGATGGCGGTATGAGCGTCAATGACCAGCTCATGCAGTTCCAAGCCGATATCTTGGATGTCGCAGTGCATCGCTCCGCTGACGTGGAGACGACAGCCCGAGGAGCGGCTTATGCCGCAGGACTGGGGGTAGGCGTGTGGGAATCTACCGAGGACTTGCGCAGCCTATGGCGCTCTGGAGGAAGCTGGACACCAGAAATCGACCCCGTGCAACGACGTCGCCTCGTTGCTGGCTGGCACGCGGCAATTGAGCATGCGATTGGGTGGCTGGTTGATGAGAGACGTTAGACTAATAGACTGAAACAAGATTTGACCTTTCGTAGAAATTGTAGACAGGACATCGTGACGAACACATCGAAGCAAGCTGGAACCGAGCGCGAAGAATATTCGTTTTCTGCCATTGAGCAGCGCTGGGCTGGCTACTGGGAAAAGAACAAGGTTTTTAAAGCCGCAGACGACGGTAAACGACCACGTAAATACGTGCTAGATATGTTCCCCTACCCCTCCGGTGACCTTCACATGGGACATGCCGAAGCGTTTGCTATGGGGGACGTCGTTGCCCGCTACCTGATGCTCCGCGGTTACGATGTGCTACACCCGATCGGTTGGGACTCCTTTGGTCTTCCCGCCGAAAACGCTGCGATCGCGCGTGACGCCCATCCTGCTGAATGGACGTACCAGAATATCGATACGCAGCGAACTTCTTTTGAACGGTATGCGATCTCTGTGGACTGGGATACGGTGCTGCACACCTCGGATCCCGAGTACTACCGCTGGACCCAATGGCTGTTTTTGAAGTTCTACGAACGTGGGTTGACCTACCGGAAAAAATCGCAGGTCAATTGGTGCCCGAAAGACCAGACAGTGTTGGCTAATGAACAGGTCGTTGATGGCGCCTGCGAGCGCTGCGGCACGGAAGTCACTAAAAAAGCGCTTGAGCAGTGGTATTTCAAAATCACTGCCTATGCCGAACGACTGCTGCAAGATATGGACGCTTTGGAAGGGCACTGGCCCGAGCGTGTCTTGAATATGCAGCGCAACTGGATTGGCAAATCTTCCGGTGCCACCGTCACCTTCTCCATCGAAGACGGTCCCGACGTCGAGGTGTACACGACCCGACCAGATACGCTCTACGGAGCCACCTTTATGGTGGTCGCCGCTGACGCAGACCTGGCTGAAGAGTTAGTAACCTCCGAGCATGCTGAGGCCTTAGAGGCTTATCGGGAAGAACTCAAACACGTTTCGGATATCGATCGCCAAGCCGCGGATCGTCCGAAAACCGGTGTGTTCTTGGGTCGCTACGGGATTAACCCGCTATCTGGCGAGCGCGTACCGGTGTGGGCATCCGACTATGTCCTGTCCGATTACGGTACCGGTGCCATCATGGCCGTGCCAGCTCACGATCAACGTGATATGGACTTTGCGCGCGCTATGGAGCTGCCAGTCCGTACGGTCGTTGATACGGGCGAAGATAATCCCGAAGAAACCGGGATCGCCACCACCGGCCCCGGCACGAATGTGAACTCAGGTGAGCTCGATGGGCTTTCCGGTGAAGCTGCGATTTCCAAAGCCATTGAATTACTCGAGGCCAAAGGCACCGGGTATCAGTCAGTCAACTACCGGCTGCGTGACTGGCTGTTATCGCGTCAGCGTTTCTGGGGGACGCCGATTCCGATCATCCACTGTGATGACTGTGGCCTGGTGCCGGTACCAGCAGAGCAGCTGCCGGTCGAACTGCCAAAAAATCTTCAGGGCCAACAGTTGGCTCCCAAGGGGCAATCTCCCTTGGAAGCCGCCGAAGACTGGGTGAATGTGGCATGTCCATCGTGTGGCGGAGCCGCCAAACGTGATACTGACACCATGGACACATTTGTCGACTCATCCTGGTACTACATGCGCTTCGTGGATTCAGGAAATGAGGAAGAAGTCTGGGACCGCGACAGACTGGACCGCTGGGCACCGGTGGACCAGTATGTGGGCGGCGTAGAACACGCCATCTTGCACCTGCTGTACTCCCGCTTCTTTACCAAAGCCCTCTACGACATGGGGCTCGTCAGTTTTACCGAGCCCTTTACTCGCTTGTTGAACCAGGGACAGGTGCTCAACGGCGGAAAAGCGATGTCGAAATCCTTGGGTAACGGCGTTGCCCTGGGAGAACAGCTGGATGCCTTCGGTGTTGACGCGGTGCGTTTAACCATGGTGTTCGCCTCCCCGCCAGAAGATGACATTGACTGGGCGGATGTTTCACCAGCTGCCTCATTGAAGTTTTTGGCACGCGCGTGGCGACTTGCTCAGGACGTCCATTATGCTGACTCAGCCCCGGGAGCTGATCCGTCAACCGGGTCACTTGAGCTGCGTCAGACCACGCACAAGATCGTGCATGAGGTGGAAGCGCTGATGGATGATCAGAAATTCAACGTGGTGGTCGCCCGCACCATGGAGCTGGTCAATGCGACGCGTAAGGAAATTGATCAGGGAGCAGGCGCTGCCGATCCAGCGGTTCGAGAAGCTACCGAAGTGGTTGCCCAGCTGCTGTCGTTGGTTGCCCCCTACACTGCCGAAGACATGTGGGCTCTGCTCGGGCACGAACCATCGGTGGCACGTTCTACCTGGTTGGAAGTTGACGAGTCCTTACTCGTGGAAGACAGCATCACCGTGATCGCCCAGGTACAAGGAAAACTGCGGGACCGCTTCGAAGTGCCAGCAGATATTTCCGATGAAGACTTAGAAGCCCTCGCACGAGCATCTGACAACGTCCAACGTGCCATTGGAGAAAAAGATATTCGCAAGGTCATCGTCGTCAAAGGCAAGCTCGTC
>JAJUIX010000013.1 GCA_029267455.1 Enteractinococcus sp.
CACCCCGCGTGCTATGTGTCGGTGTAAAACATGGCGACAAATCCCGAACGGCCGTCGCGCTGACGCGTCGCCATGGCGAAATTACCGGCCATCCGGTCGAAGTGCATTCCGCCGGCACCCAGCCCGGGGCGACCATCAACGAACTCTCCACCGAAGTCAGTGCGGGCATGATGCGACGATATCGCGGCTCGCAATCAGGGCCTCTTGACCGAATTTCGCAACGCTGAAAGGTAATGCCATGACTACGCCACTCTCCTCCCAGCACGCTGCTACGGTAACGCAACCTTCGGTGCTGTTCGTGTGTGTCCATAACGCTGGCCGATCGCAAATGGCGGCCGGCTACCTCCGGGCGCTCAGCCAGGGGAACATCGAAGTCCGCTCCGCCGGCTCCGCCCCGGCAGAGCAGCTCAACCCGGTGGCCGTGGCTGCCATGGCCGAAGAGGGCATTGATATCACCGCCGCCACCCCACAGATCCTGACTCCTGAGACGGTGCAAGTCTCGGATGTGGTCATCACCATGGGCTGCGGGGATGTATGCCCGATCTAGCCGGGCAAGCGCTATGAAGACTGGGACCTGGATGATCCTGCCGGGCAACCCCTGGACGTGGTGCGCGGGATTCGCGATGACATTAAACACCGCATCACCCAGCTCATTGCGGATCTGACCCCCGAGCAGAAAGCCACCTGATGACCACCCCAAACCCGACCGCTGCTGCTAGTGCTGATTTTCCCGTGATCATTGTGGGCGCAGGCCCCATTGGCCTGGCCGCTGCCGCTCATGTCCTAGAACGCGGCCTGACCCCGCTGGTGATCGAAGCCAGTGACCAGATTGCCGCCAGTATCCGAGCCTGGGGCCACACCCGGTTGTTTTCGCCGTGGCACTACAACATCGATGATGCCGCACGCCGCCTGCTGGAAACAACTTCTTGGCTCGCACCCGACCCGGACACCTTGCCCACCGGTCACGACCTCATCAACGATTACCTCACTCCGTTGGCTGAGGCGTTGGGCGAGCACATCCGAACCGGTACTCAGGTGGTGGCCATCTCCCGAGAGGGGATGGACAAAACCCGCAGCGCCCACCGGGCTGAGACCCCACTGCTGGTGCGCATCACAACCGCCGATGGCACCGAGGAAGACCTGGACGCGCAGGCCGTATTGGATGCCTCAGGCACATGGCACCAGCCCAACCCATTGGGCCGATCCGGCCTGCCCGCCCCCGGTGAAGCCGCCGCATCTGATCGCGGCCAGATCACCACACCCCTGCCTGATGTGTTGGGGACGGACCGGAACCGGTTTGCCAACCGTCGCGTGCTCGTCGTGGGTTCAGGCCATTCCGCGGCCAATACCCTATTGGATCTTGCCGAGTTGGCCACCGAGGCTCCCGCCACCCAACTGCACTGGGCGATCCGCGCCGCCAACCCCAGCCGGGTCTATGGCGGCGAAGCCCAGGATGAACTCGCGGCCCGTGGCGCATTAGGTACTCGGTTGCGCCACCTGGTGGAAGCCGGCAGGATCACCCTGCACGCCTCGACTGTGATCACCGGGTTCACTCCCACCGAGACGGGGCTGGCCGTCACCACCCACACCCCAGCCGGGATCCAAGAGCTGTCCGTCGATATCGTAGTCCCGGCCACCGGGTTCCGCCCCGAGCTGGCTATGCTCCAGGAACTGCGCTTGGACTTAGATGCTGCCGTGGAGGCACCCCGCCAGCTGGGGCCACTCATTGATGCTGAATTTCATTCCTGTGGCAGTGTGGCACCCCACGGGGAACGCGTCCTGGCCCACCCAGAACCCGGGTTTTATATTGTGGGCAGCAAAAGTTATGGCCGCGCCCCAACGTTTTTGCTAGCCACCGGCTACGAACAAGTCCACTCCATCGCTGCGGCCCTGGCCGGAGACCGCCAAGCCGCCGACGATGTGCACCTGAACCTGCCAGAAACAGGAGTATGCACTACGGACCTGCCCGGCCCCAGTGCCCTCACCTTGCTGCCAGTCACCGCTACCGCAACTGACTGCTGCGCAAGCTAAGCGCTGGCCCTGCAGGCCGCCATGGCCCTGAACGATCCGCAGTGCCCCTTCCGGTACCGCGGTTTGTCCGGGCATACTAGAAGGACATCGCCGGTGCCGTGGCGGTGATGACCCCAAGCAGGTGACCATGATCGACCGTGGTGAGATCATCGCTGGATATGCGCGGGCCTGTAGCGAGCTGGAAGCCTACTTAGCGCAGGCCACCGATGCCGAATTACGTGCCCGAAGCACTGGCACGCGCTGGACCAATGAAGAACTGTTATTTCACATGGTGTTTGGCTACATGGTCGTGCGTCGGCTCTTGCCGCTGGTCAAGGGCTTTGGCCACCTGCCACCTGGGTTCAGCCAAGTCTTTGCCAGAGTGCTCAATGCGGGGCTGCGACCGTTTGACTGGGTGAATTATTGGGGATCCCGGGCAGCCTCGCGGGTTTATCATCGCCACCGGATGGCCCGGAAATTGCGCCAACTCACGACCAAGCTCACGACCCGGCTGCACACCGAGTCCAACGACGCCTTGGCCCTTCGCATGGCTTTTCCTGCTCGATGGGATCCCTTCTTTCGTCCAACCATGACGGTGGCAGAGCTCTATGCCTATCCCACCGACCATTTTGACTTCCACGCCCGTCAACTCAGCCTAGCCTCCCGGAGTCCCGCTACAACTGGACCCGGGGCTTCTTGAGAAGCAGTGATGATGCGCTATTTCGCCGGAATGTGTCTTGGTAGGTCCCGACACCAACAGCGGGGGTAGTCACGACAGGCACGAATAAAAGCGTCACGATCTACGTCACACCACCGGGCGCACCCATCTGTCAAAACGGGTATGACCTCTAGACACTCAGGAGTACGCTGATACGTATGACATAAGGAGTGGTCAAGCATGTCGGATCGCACGTACCATCCTGATGAACCACATGGTCAAGGCCACCGTGCTCAGTTGAACTGGCTGCGGGCCGGGGTCCTTGGCGCCAATGACGGCATCGTATCCATCGCAGCACTACTGCTGGGGGTGATTGCCACCGGCTTGGGTGAAGGCGCCATCCTGCTGGCGGGCATTGCCTCCACTATCGCGGGTGCCGTTTCTATGGCGCTTGGTGAATATGTTTCAGTCTCGGCGCAGCGCGACACCGAGAAAAAACTCCTGGCCCTTGAACGGTGGGAGTTACGCGAACAACCGGAAGCAGAGCATCAGGAACTGACCGGGATTCTGATGGGTTACGGCATCTCTGCTAACACGGCAGACCAAGCCGCCCAAGAGATTGGCAAACGAGACCCGCTGGCCGCCCATTTACAGTTGGAATTAGGAATGGACAGTGAGGAACTAACCAACCCGTTCGTGGCTGCGCTGTCTTCTGCGATGGCGTTTTTGCTTGGCGCACTGCTGCCGCTGTTATCGGTGGTTTTCGCACCGTCCGGATCTGAGGCGTGGGTGGTCACCGCCACGACACTGGTGACATTGGCGCTGACCGGGTTCATCTCAGCGGTGCTATCGAAAACCTCACGACTCCGATCGTGTATCCGACTTGTTGTTGGTGGAGCACTTGGGCTGGCTCTTACGTACGGGGTCGGGTCGTTATTTGGTGGCTAGAGTCTTCGTATGACTAACGAACTTGGCCTGGCAGCTTCGCGGCTTCCTGGGAGCTCGTCCATTGCCAGTCTCTGATATCAGGGAGATCTTGACCGTGAGTGCGGATGTAGTGGCGATGAGAGACCAAAGCTTGCTGGAAACTTTCACGCGCACGTGCGGACACATTTTTAATACGAGGTATCCGGTCGATGACCGCGATGGCCAGGTGAAAACGGTCAAGCCGGTTCAGCACACACATATCGAAGGGTGTGGTTGTGGTGCCTTTTTCTTGGTATCCGTGGACGTGGAAGTTCTGATGATTCGTCCGGCGATACGTCAGCCGGTGAATCAACCACGGGTAGCCGTGATATGCGAAGATCACGGGAGTGTCCGTGGTGAACAGGGCGTCAAAGTCGCGATCCGATAAACCGTGTGGACCAATGGACTCGGGTTGGAGTCGCAGCAGGTCTACGACGTTGACCACCCGGATGGCCAGATCTGGGAAATGTGTTCTCAGCAGGTCCACTGCGGCCAGAGTTTCCATGGTGGGGACATCGCCAGCGCACGCCATGACGACGTCTGGAGGAGTATCCGGGTGGGTGCTGGCCCAGTCCCAGATGCCGATGCCTCGGGAACAGTGCACAATTGCGTCATCCATCTCCAGGTATTGCAACTGTGGTTGTTTTCCGGCGACGATGACGTTGACATACTGGCGACTGCGCAAGCAATGGTCAGCCACCGATAACAGTGTGTTGGCATCTGGGGGCAGATAGACCCGAACGACTTCAGGTTTTTTATTGAGCACATGATCAATGAAGCCGGGATCTTGATGGGAGAAGCCGTTGTGGTCTTGCCTCCAAACATGCGAGGTCAACAAGTAGTTCAGCGAGGCAATCGGTCGACGCCACGGGATGCTGTTGGCGGTGTCTAACCACTTGGCGTGCTGATTGAACATCGAATCCACGATGTGGATGAAAGCCTCGTAGCAAGAGAAGAAGCCGTGTCGTCCGGTCAGCAGGTACCCTTCCAGCCAGCCTTGACAGGTATGCTCAGATAGAATTTCCATGACCCGCCCGTCAGGAGCCAGATGCTCATCTTCGGGGAGGATCTCGGCATTCCAGGCCCGATCGGTGGCCTCCAGCACCGCGGTCAGCCGGTTGGAATTGTTCTCGTCCGGGGAGAAGACCCGAAAGTTGTGCGTATTTGCCGCAACAATATCGCGCAACAGCTCACCCAGCACTCGGGTTGCTTCCACCTGCCCAGTCCCTGGCTGGTCGGCCGGCACCGAGTAGTCGCGAAAATCGGGCAGTCGTAAATCCCGTAACAATACGCCGCCGTTGGCGTGTGGGTTGGCGCTCATCCGTTGCCTTCCCCGAGGGTGCAACGTGCGGATGTGATCAACCGGTACTCCGGTCTCGGTAAAGAGGTCTTCGGGATGGTAGCTGCGCAACCACTCTTCAAGAATGCTCCGGTGCTGTTCGTCTTCGCGGGCTGCACTGAAGGGCACCTGATGAGACCGCCACGAACCTTCCACCTGGTGCCCATCCACCTCAGCGGGGCCAGTCCAGCCTTTGGGCGACCGCAATACGATCATCGGCCACCGAGGCCGTACCTTCTGACCGTGGTCGCGAGCACGATACTGCAGCTCCTGGATCTCCCCCAGACACATATCGAGGGTTCGGGCGAAATCCTGGTGCATCTGTGTTGGGTCGTCGCCTTCAACATAATATGGGGTGTGTCCGTAGCCGCGTAGCAAAGCATCCAACTCGACAGGCTCAATCCGGGCCAGAAGGGTGGGATTGGCGATTTTATAGCCGTTGAGGTGCAAGATGGGTAGCACGGCTCCATCACGGGCCGGGTTCAGAAACTTGTTGGAGTGCCAGCTGGCGGCTAGGGCACCGGTTTCGGCTTCGCCATCCCCCACCACGGCCGCCACGATGAGGTCCGGGTTGTCAAAGGCCGCCCCGTAAGCATGCGACAGAGCGTAACCGAGTTCTCCGCCTTCATGGATGGAGCCTGGGGTCTCGGGGGCTACGTGGCTGGGAATCCCACCGGGGAATGAGAATTGTTGAAAGAGTTTTTGCATCCCATCGAGGTCTTGGCTGACCTCCGGGTACGTTTCGCTGTAAGTGCCTTCCAACCAGGCTGCTGCAACCGGTCCCGGTCCGCCGTGGCCGGGACCCATCACGTAGATCATGTTCAGATCGCGTTGGGTAATGACACGGTTGAGATGCGCATAGATAAAGTTTAATCCCGGGGTGGTGCCCCAATGTCCTAATAACCGGGGTTTAATATGTTCAGGCTGCAGCGGCTCACGCAGTAAAGGGTTATCCATGAGGTAAATCTGACCGACGGACAAATAGTTTGCTGCCCGCCACCACGCGTGGATCTGCCCAAGCTCGGCGGAGGTCAGCGTATCACTAGCGAACTGTCTCCGCTTCGGCAGGCTCATCGCCGACTCCTCTCCTAAGCGGTGACGCATCCCCGTGCAGGATGTCCCCCTCAGGCATCGTGTTCATGGTATCGACCCGTCAGGCGACGCCCGAGTTCGTGACCCCACGCGCGGGCTCGGTCGTGTTCCCCAGGCGATAGGGGGCCGTCATAATCTTCGACGTTGAAGCTTTCCGGATCGGTCAGTAACGAACAGCCAAGTTTCTTCAGCTTTTTCGCTGCTTTCCGGCTGGCATGCCCCGGCAGATTGGGATGTCGGACATGCGTATCAAAGGTGGCCACTGTCAGCGAGACAGGAGCAGAATCGAGCCATTCCCGTACACCCGAGGCGATCAGGGCACCGCCGCGATGATGCGCGTCTTCGCGCGTGGATTCCCGACTCAGACCAAAAGCATGGGTCGGGGCGCCGACCACCAGCAAGTCCGCGTCCACCTGACCTAATGCAGGCGCGTCCTGGATATCGCTGAGCTGAAAATCAATATCCTCTTCCGAGAGGCCTTGACTGATGGCCTCGGCTATCTCTTGGGTATTACCCCACGCGGATTCATAGACAATGAGTGCTTGCATGGAGTCCTCCTGCTCCGCTGGATGATAAAGCTAGGAGGCAACGCCAAACGACCGCGAAGTGCGCCGAACACCCCTGCTTCGAGTATATCGCCATCACGGGAGACGAAAAGGGGCCTCCAAGATTGCCACGCGATGGTGGGCTCCTAACGACGCTTAACGATCCACTTGTTTGAACTGCGTTCAACGCGAGTGAAACCATTCATGGCAGTGGAGACTTTTGCGAGAGTTGCAACTTCTGTTACCCTCATCACACGGACGTGAGGGCCGCTAACAGACGGTATTAGTGGCAGGATGGTTATGCATCATAAGAAATTCCCTAAGGGGTCTCGGCGTTGGCGCGATCTGAGTCCGAAACAACAAGCAGTCGTATTGACGCTCGCTTCGATTCAACTGTCCTTAACAGCCACCGCCTGGACCGATCTCGCCCGTCGAGATGCAGCGGAAGTCAACGGTAGTAAGGGTAAATGGGCTGCGATTATTGCGGTGAACTTTGTCGGCCCTGTTCTATACTTCGTCCGGGGCATTCGACGCTGAACCTTCACCGGGGCTACAAGATCACAACGGCTTCTCGCATCTTGCACGCTGTAAATGTCCTCGTGCATGCTGCCCTGCCCACAGGGTTCATCCTGATGCTGAGCAGCAGCGAATATGATGGAATCTCGGTGCCGACTATCGTCACGCCGAGAGCTGTTTGAGTGAAGCCGATGCAGTCATCAGTTGGATACGACGCAGTCTAAGGGCTCGCTTCGTACATGAAATGGCCTCGCACCACACACCTATTCCCTACTTGCGGTAGCTCAACACCCGGCCACGGGGTGCCACCGGTTAGCTTGCCGCCCTGCTCATGGAGGTCGAGCACCGCAGTACCGAGCCCTCGATGAGCTCACCTGGATCTGGGAACCATACCCCAGCGTGTTTTCGACGATTATGTGGCCCGGCACGGACGGACCAGCAAACAGCTCATGCCTTCACTCGCTGGGCACGAACCCGCAGCAGACACATTTACACAGCGAATACCCCGAAGCGAGTTGGCAGCTCCCACAGCTTGGGAGCTACCGACGGTCAGCGATGGGCTTGGGACAGCCCTGACCCGCATTGTCTCGCTTCGCTGCGGAGCGGTCACCTTCAACGGTGACTCCATCTATCGCTGGGCGCCGACCCCGATCAATTTTCTGCACGCAATCGGAGTGCTACTGCGCCAACTCTGGGCCGTCGAACCGACCTGGCTTGAGCTTACGCAAACGATAGGAACAGTTTTTCTAGTTGAGCGACGTCCTCCTCTTGAACATCACCATCCGCGAGACATTCTTGCAGGGCGGACGATATCACCAAGAAACCTGCACGATCTAAGGCTTTCGAAACGGCTGATAGCTGCTGAACGATCTGCGCGCAATGCGCGTCGTCTTCGACCGCGCCAATGACGGCCGCGAGTTGGCCATGAGCACGGCGCAGGCGGTTCACAATTTTCTTTTTAACTTCAGGATCATTTTCTAATCCGGTCGACTGGACCATCATCACTCCAAAAAATCTGATCTTAACTTGCGTTCATTATACTCCCCAGGGTATATTTTTGGATACCCCCGTGGGTATATTAGGTAAATTCTTGTAACAATCATGAGGAAAATCTATGTGTCGATCAGTGAAATGCGACGTTTGCGGAAAAACGACCTGGGCCGGCTGTGGCCAACACGTTGAGGTGGTGAAGGCATCTGTGCCAGCCGCACAGTGGTGCAACGGCAAGCACTCTCAACAAGAAATTGCTGCTGCTCGGGCGGCTAATCCGGGCATTTTTGCCCGCTTATTCGGACGCTAAAGCCCACCCACAACGAAACACGAGGAGGCAATAATGCTACTTGAACACATCTACGATCCAGACCTGGCCCAAGGTAGTTATTTCATTGGCTGCCAGGCCAATAACAGCGCTATCGTGGTCGATCCGCGCCGTGATATTCAGGTCTACCTCGATATGGCGGAAAAAGAAGGCATGGAGATCATCGCCGTTACCGAGACACATATCCATGCGGACTATTTATCGGGCACCCTTGAACTAGCCAATGCGACCGGGGCGCAAGTGTATGTCTCAGACGAGGGCGGGCCTGATTGGATCTACGGTGAGGGCTTCGATGATGCCGTTCGCATGAAGCACGGCCACAAAATTACTATAGGGAATATCACTGTCGAAGCCGTCCACACTCCTGGCCATACCCCAGAGCATATGGTTTTCCTTGTCACTGACGGCGCACAAGCCTCCGAACCAGGCTTCATGCTCAGTGGCGACTTTGTTTTCGTGGGTGACCTTGGGCGTCCGGACCTTCTCGATGAGGCCGCCGGTGGCGTTGATACACGCTTCGTGGGGGCCCAACAGCTTTTTGCTTCGCTACGTGATCACTTTCTCCCGCTGCCCGATTATATGCAGGTGTTGCCAGCACACGGCGCGGGCTCTGCATGTGGCAAGGCGCTCGGGGCAGTACCCACAACAACCGTAGGATATGAACGAAATTTCTCCTGGTGGGCACCCTTTGTGCAAAACAATGATCTTGACGGATTCGTCAATGAGCTGTTGGACTCTCAGCCCGATGCACATGCATATTTTGCACGGATGAAGGTCCAAAACCGCCAGGGTCCAGCCATTCTTGGCGAACTGGCCGAACTGACCGAATATACGCCTGCAGCACTCAAACCACTGCTAGAACAAGACGACAAGATCTTCGTCGATACCCGGCACCACACCGAACGATACGATGCAGCCGTTGCGGGGGCACTTTCAATTCCTGATGCCTCCAAAGCCGCCACCCACATTGCGTGGGCATATAACCCCGAGGACGAACATCGAGAACTGGTGATTCTGGCACAGGATGCCGACGACGCCACCCGGTATCGGGACCATTTCATTCGGGTTGGTGTTGATGCCCTCACCGGATTTACGACCTCACTTGAAGGACTGCTCGGTGACGGGGTGCAGGTTGTCACCATGGATGAACTTGCCAATGATGAGCAGGTGTTCCTATTAGATGTACGCAGCAACACCGAATATGCCGAAGGCTACATCCCGGGTGCCGAACGAGTGCCGGTTAGCCGCGTCATTTGGGACTCATCTGAACTGCCCGATGACGCTACAATCGTCGCCTATTGTGCCTCGGGGCGACGAGCAGCCGTGGCCGCCTCGGCGCTGCGGCGATATGGCTACGATGTCGCAGAGCTCGACGGAAGCTATAACTCTTGGATAGGCCAGCCCGGCAATGTTCCTGCCCGTCCGAGTGCATAATCAATGATCATTGCTGGTTATGTGCTCGCCATATTGGTAGGGCTGTCGCTTGGCCTGTTAGGAGGTGGTGGCTCTATCCTGACCGTGCCCATTCTCAAATACATCATGGGAATGGAAGCGCAGGAAGCCATCGCCTCCTCACTGGTCATCGTCGCGCTGACGTCGTTGGCAGCTCTCCTCCCGCACTGGCGAGGCAAACAGGTCTCGTTCCGCGTGGGGCTACCGTTTGGTCTAGCCTCGATGACCGGAGCTTTCCTTGGTGGTTGGACAGCACAATTCATTCCAGGATTCGTGCTGATGAGTCTTTTTGCCGTCATTATGATAGCCACCTCGTTCAACATGATCAGAGGAAAAAGCCGAGTCTCTGATGAAAAAGCCGAGCCCAAACTATGGGTCTCCTTACTCATTGGGGCCGGCGTCGGTGCCGTCACGGGATTGGTCGGGGCCGGTGGTGGATTCCTGATCGTGCCAGCCCTCGTGGTGTTTGCCGGATTGTCTATGCATCTAGCCATCGGGACTTCGCTACTGACGATCGTAATGAAAAACGCCGCTGCCCTGGGTGGACACGTCTTTGCGGTCAGCATTGACTGGCCAGTTACCCTGGCCTTTACGGCCCTTGCGATTGGCGGCTCACTCTTCGGAGCACGCCTGGCTGCCAAGATTCCAGCCAAAACATTGCGAACAGGCTTCGGCTGGTTTGTGTTGCTGATGGGGATCTTGGTGATTGGGGCAGAGCTTCTACCGTTACTTACATGAGTTGTTGGTCGATAACCGAGCTGGTGCTGTTGAGTGACGAAAAGGTTTTCCTGGCCGAAAACCCTTGTGGCATCAGCGCATGGGTAGCAGCACCAGACAACTCGGAGTAGCGTACGTCCCACTACAACTGGTGGTGGAACACGATGTCTTTCACGCACATAGGAGACCTGTCCATGATTGCTTTCCAACGGCAACGTCGTTCTTGTTCCGACTCGTCTCGCGGCGCACGGAGGTGGCGAGTCGGGGCGCGAATCATTGGAGGGTATTTCGCCGCCACTGCCGTGTTGAATACGGTCTATACAGCACGGACTGCTCAGGAATTTATGAGCTGGCTGGCAGAGCACAGTTGGTTCCCGCCATATCGACCGGTGTTTCGGAGCTTCGAACCGATCGCGCCGGTGATCGTGTTGGGTGCAGCGGCATTCCAAGGCACGGTGGCCTATCACCTGTTACGGGGCCGTCGAGTTTCCGGGGCACTGAGATGGGCAGAAGCCTGGGTATTGGGCTTGATCCCGGCGCTGCCCTGGCCATATTGGACCGTGAATGCGGGTTCCGCCGTGGCCTTTGAAGTGGTCCGACGGGGCGGGCTACGCAGTGGATCACTGGCCAGGGGCTGATTCAGCTAAGACGGTGTCCACCATGTAGTCATGGAACCGGGAGGGCTCGTCCAAATGCGGCGTATGACCGGAGTTTGGAAAGATCCTCAGATCCTTGGCGGGGGCCTCGAGCTGTTCGAACCATTCCATGGCGAGTTCGGCACGCCCTTCCTGAAGCCCACGCCGCCAAAGGTGCTTGGGCGAACCCTTTCTACCATTGCGTAGCTCTCCAGCTCCGCCATGGGGATCACCCGTGCGGACAACGGCCATAGCCCAACCCGTACTTGAGTGGCATCGAGAGAAATATGAATATAGCTCAGGGCCAGCAGCACTCCGAAGACCCCTGCCGCGACCATGGCGGCGATGGGCACCACAATGGCCCAATCTCCCTCAGCAGCGACGACAGCAACCACGATGAACACAAGATTGACGGTTACGATTGCTGCGCCGAGAATTCGAATCCCCAGCGGGGTCTTGAGCTTCCAGTGGGACTGACTGGATTCATGTGCTGCAGAGTTCAATGAGCCCTTTGCCTTCTTTCTGGTGGCAATCTATAGATCTTGCGACAGTATTCTTTGCCGTTGAAGCACCACGCCCGCAAGGTGTGACTTGCAGTACAGCAGTACACAGGCTGCCATTATTCCTTGTGCATGTCCAATTCAGGAAGAAATCTGCCGGGGCACCCCAGCGACAGGTTGCCCACTGAATGCACCGCACTATGGAGTTGCACGATGCTCTGGTCCACCGGCACCGGTTCGTTTGTCGGCTTTTCGCATACTCATCTAGCGGTCTGCCTGACCAATACGTACGCAAATCATGTCGCAGCAGTTGCTACCCAACTGCACCGCTTTACTCAGCAAGTGATGCCACTGTGGGTCTAAGAGGACTCACCCTATTACACACTGATCGTTGCCACGAGAGTATGCTGTAAAAGCATGTCGATTTTTAACTCGCGACGTCGTTAGGTCGTCTTTTCTTACGAATGCTGTTGATGCTTTCGC
>JAJUIX010000178.1 GCA_029267455.1 Enteractinococcus sp.
GAGCATGAACCACGGAGTGAGCTGTGCTGGGGATTCAGCAAGCAGCAGGACCAATCCGATGAGGAGAAGCAGCGTCGAAAAGACCACAAAGCCTAGCGAACCGGCGAGCAGAAACATCCGTCGCCCCTTTTTCGTGGCAACGTGGAGGATCGGTTGACGGTGAGTGGCATCGGGGAGCATTGCTTGCGTCCTTATTTTAAGTTGGTCTCACTCCCGGTGAGAGACCGGTGAGCTGTTGGATGGTCCGCCCAATCTCCTCGGGGCTGGCCTGGATATATTCCAAGTTCACGCTATGCACCAGGGTGCCGGTGTCTTCTGGGTCGACCGTCAGGAGCCAACCGAAAAAACGGTAGGGCTCGATCAGACGCTTATATGCTTCAACGTCGTGAAACCACAGTACTAAGGAGGCTCGCTCATGGTGTTGGACGACGTCGTACTGGGAGACCATCGACCAGGGGATCATCGGTAGTGGGCCCACGATTTGTGTTCGATCGGTGAGACCCACGGGGCTGACGATCAGGCTGGTGGCACCGTCGGCGCCCAGGTTGGTTTTCCACGCGGCGATCGCAACCCGTCCGAAAAACGTGCTGCCCATCATTCCGCCGATCACCACGAGCGCAGCCAGGATCCAGGTCGTAAATTCGGTGAAGTCATGCACCAGCATGAGTGGTCCTGCCACGATGCAACCCAGTGAAGCGAGCACAAAACCGTTTGCCGCGACCAGCATAAACACCCGACGCCTCGTGGTGGTGACAAACCGAATCACCGGTTGGCGATGGGTGGTCTCGGTGAGCATTGATGGCCGTCCTTATTTCAAGCAGGCTTAACGACAAACACCGGCCGCTGGAGCTTTCCCAGCGGCCGGTGTGAGAGCTGTTGTTAGGCGTCGATCCGCTGACGCTTTGAGGAGATCTCGCCGGTATTGAAACCGGCAAGATGCAGTCCGCCGTGGAACCGCGCGTGTTCGATTTTCACACACCGATCCATGACTACTTCCAGACCAAGGCTCTCGGCTACTTCGGCGGCCTCATCGGACCAGATGCCCAGCTGCAGCCAGAAGTACTTCGCACCGATCTCGGCGGCTTCTCTGGCGATATCCGGGGTGTCTTCGGGTCGGCGGAAGACATCCACCAGGTCGATTTTCACCGGGATGTCTTGGAGCGAGGGGTAGACCTTATGGCCCAAAATGGTCCCACCCTTGCCCGCCAGGATGGGGTTGACGAAGTACACATCATAGGTGGACGACGACAGCAGGTAGGTGGCCACGAAATAGGAGGCGCGCTCGAGCTTATCTGAGGCGCCCACAATGGCAATTGTTTGAGTATCTTGCAGGATCTTCAGGCGCTCCACGGCGCTCGGTTCGACCCATTTCCGCTCGGTTACTGTAGTCATAAAAACTCCTTAGGCGTTTTTCATGGTTGCGGTCAACGCCTGGTCGAGGTCCCAAATGATGTCGTCGACATCTTCAATCCCCACCGAAATACGGACCAGGTCATCTGGAATACCAGCGGCTTCCAGCTGTTCGGTGGTGAGCTGCTGGTGGGTTGTTGAGCCCGGGTGCAGCATGAGGGTTTTCGCATCCCCAATATTTGCCAGGTGTGAGGCCAATTGTAGGTTCGTCATGAACTCAGCTGAAGCCTTGCGGCCGCCTTTCACGCCAAAGCTAAATACCGACCCCACCCCAAGTGGCAGCAGTTCTTTGCCGCGTTCGTGATACGGGTTGTCTTCCAACCCGGCATAGTTCACGTAGGCGATACGGTCATCTTCGGCCAACCACTCGGCGACTTTCTGCGCGTTGGCGAGGTGTTCATCCATGCGCTGTGGCAGGGTTTCGACGCCGATGAGCAGCTGGAATGCGGACTGTGCCGGCAGTGAGGGGCCGAAGTCGCGGAGTTGTTCGTTGCGCAGCTTGGTCAAGAACCCGAATTCGCCAAAGTTGCCGTACCAAGACAGGTTGTTATAGGACGGCACCGGTTCGGTCATCAGCGGGAACTTGCCGTTATCCCACGGGAACCTTCCTGACTCGACCACGACACCACCCAGGGTCGTGCCGTGTCCACCCAAGAATTTGGTGGCCGAGTGAATGACGATATCCGCGCCGTGCTCGAACGGACGGATCAGATACGGCGGGGTCAGAGTCGAGTCAACTACCAGGGGGATACCGTGTTCGGCGGCCAATTCGCCCAGCCCCTTGAGATCCATGATCACGCTCGAGGGGTTGGCAACAATCTCGGTGTAGATCGCCTTGGTATTGGGCTGGATGGCCGCAGCGAAGGCATCGACTTCGGTCGAGTCAACGAACGTGGTTTCAATGCCAAACCTACGCAGCGACACATCCAGCTGCGTGACGGTTCCGCCGTAGAGGCGAGACGAGGCCACGATGTGGTCACCCGAACCAGCCAGCGCAGCAAAGGTCACGAATTCGGCGGCCTGACCGGACGCGGTGGCTACCGCCCCGATGCCGCCTTCAAGCGAGGCGATACGTTCTTCGAAAGCTGCCACGGTCGGGTTAGCAATGCGCGAGTAGATATTGCCGTATTTTTGCAGTGCGAACAGGTCTGCGGCATCCTGCTGTGACTCAAAAACAAACGACGTCGTTTGATAGATCGGTACTGCCCGTGAACCGTGTACCGCATCGGGAACGGCTCCGGCGTGCAGCGCACGTGTGCGGAACCCAAAATTATGTTCTGCCATGACATCCTTTTCATTTACGCATCAGCAAGGGGCGTTGTTCTTTGCCCATTGTCCTCAATTCGTGGCCAAACGCGCCGAGATATTACCTAGGACTACGATTCATCCTCTGTCAGCATAGTTGCGGCCCTCGAAGCCTCTTCTGCCCGGGGCTGCCAGCTGGTACCGTCTGGCTATGACGATCATCCAGGCTACCGCCGCTGAGGCAAGCACAGTCGGTGAGCTGCTGTATGCGTTCAACACCGAGTTCGACTCGACTACACCGTCGGCGCAAGAGTTCACGAAACGCTTCAGGTACCTGTTAGAGCGCGATGATGTGGTGGTTCTGCTGGCTGACGCTGCAGATCAGCCCACCGGATTCGCACTGATCACCTATCGGCCCACCCCATACTGTGATGGCCCCCTAGCCCAACTCGAAGAGCTCTACGTCCAACCTGCACTGCGGGGTCAGGGGATCGGTGGCAGGCTGCTACATGAAGCCCTCGAACGCGCCGTTGCCGCGGGCTGTTGCGAATTTCATATCGGGGTGGACGAAGTCGATACCGATGCGCGCCGGTTCTATGAACGCCACGGGTTCAGGAATCTCGAAGCCGACACCGACACACGCATGCTGTTGTATATGCGCGACCTGTAACTGCAGCGTCCAACATCAGCTGACGGGGGACTGACTCCTGCCCGCGGGCCCGCGCCGATTAGACTCGAAGTGATGACCACACGCGACTCTGATGAGGGCTCAACTGCCCGACGGCAACCCA
>JAJUIX010000051.1 GCA_029267455.1 Enteractinococcus sp.
AGCCCGGAAATGAGCGCGGTGACGGCCGGAGAGGTTGCCGGATAGGCGCGGGCCAACCAACCGTGCAGGGGCACCACCGAAGCTTTGATCGACAGTGCAAAGATGCTCACGGCCCCGGCAATTGCCACGGTTGGGTCCTGCTGGGCCTGGTTCGCTAGGACGGCGATATTGACCGAGCCGGCGGTGCCGTAGAGGAAGCCGACGCCAATCATGTACAGGGTCGAGGTGAAGAGATTGATGGTGACATACAACCGTGCCCCGTGGACCCGTCGCAGCGGGAGTTTACGGTTGGCGCTCAGGACATACAGCCCGTAGGTGGGCAGCAGCATGACTTCGAGGAACACGAAGAGGTTGAATAAGTCGGCGGTCAGCAGGGCTCCGTTGACGCCGGTGGTCAAGATGAGCACCAGTGGCGCGAAGTAGCGGGAGTTGGCCGCGCGGGAGGCTTGGGCGAACCAGATGGAGGTGACCGTCAGGATGAGCGTGACCGACAGCATCAGGGCCGTGAACATGTCAGCGGCGAATGGGATCGCGATGCCGGGTGGCCAGTGGCCGACCTGGTGCGAAATGGCCCCGCCGTCGTTGTCCCAAAAGTAATAGACCAGTCCGAAAGCGGCTGCCAGCATGATCAGCATCGTGGTGAAATTGACGACGGCGTGCAGGCGCAGCCGGTGGCCGGTGGTGATCAGGAGTCCTGCAACCAGCAGCGGAAGCGCGACGAACAGGGGCAGCAGCGCGCCGATGGTGTCTGGGCTCATGAGCGCTCCTGGTGTTGTCGGGCGGTCTTGCGCGGCGTGTGGCGTACCCCGTCGGAGCGGGATTCAGCTTCGACGTCGAGTTTTTCCACTGTGCCGGCGGTGTCGTCGTCCTTATCACCGGTTACGGCCAGCACAAGCATGAACACGGTGATCGAAAACGCGATGACGATGGCTGTCAGCACGAAGGCTTGTGGGAGCGGGTCTGCCATCGCGGAGGGGTCGGCGGATGGGTGGAAGGCTTCGGTGCGTCGATCGGTGCCTCCAGCCGCAAATAAGATGAGGTTGCCGGCGTGGCCGATGAGCACGAAGCCAAGGATGATGCGCAGCATTTCGCGGCGGGTAAAGAGGTATACGGCGCCGGCGACGAGCAAGGCCACGGTGAGTGCCAGGGTCATTTCACGGCCTCCCGCTGCTGGGTTCGTTTCGTAGAGTTATTTTGGATGCCCGGTGGTGGTCCGGCTGCCGTTTCGGGTGGTGCTTCCGTGGCTGCTTCGAGTCCGCGTTTTGACCCGAGCATATTGAAGGCACCCAGGATGAGGCCCAGAACTGCGAAGTAGACGGCGATGTCGAAGATGAGCGAGGTGTTGAGGTCGAAGCCGAAGATGTCCAGGTGGATGGGTTTGAGGAAGGACCCATCGACGAGCCCGAAGATCCCGACGGCCGAGCCGAGGGCGATGCCGGTGCCGATGAGGCCCATGTAGAGCCAGCGGATGGGGGCTGCGTCGTTGGTCGGGGCGGCCAGGTAGAGCATCGCAAACGCGGCACCGGTGAGCAGTGCACCGACGAATCCGCCACCGGGTTCATTGTGGCCGCGGACCAACAGGATCAAGCTGAAGACAATCAGTACCGGTACGGCTATCTTGGCGAAGGTGCGCAGGTAGACCGAGTTGTCGAAGGGGTCCGACAGCGGTGAGGTGTTGAGCACTTGTGCCGTGCGCACGGGATTCGGTCTGCGCGAGGCCAGTAGCGCGGCCACGGCGACGCCGGCGACGCCCAGCACCGTCAGTTCGCCCAGCGTATCGAGTGCACGGAATTCCACCAGGATGACGTTGACCAGGTTATTGCCACCGGTGACCTCGGTGCCCTGTTCGGTGAAGTATTGGGCCGGGTCCGACATGCCACGACGCCCGGTGAGCGCATAGGTTCCGGCGAAGGCGGCCACACCGGCAGCTAGCGCGGCGAAGAGCCCGAGTCGGGTCTTCTGCTCGCGTTGGCCGAAGGTTCTGGGCAGTCTGTGGAGCAGCAACACCATCACGATAATGGTCAGGATTTCGACGAGTAGCTGGGTCAGGGCGACATCGACCGCGCCCAGGGCAAAGAACCATAGGGTCACCGCGAAACCAACTGTGCCAAGCACGGCAATTGCCCCAACTCTGGTTCGGGCGCGGATCGTAGCGATAACGCCAACGGCCACGACGGCGACGAGCAGCCAGTCCGTCCAGCGGGTCAGGTTGGCTTGTTGTTCGGGCAGCTCATCAATGGTAAGCCAGCCGGCCAGAGCAAGCCCGGCGAGCAGTATCGACGGCACGGCAAGGTGGCGGCCCGGGTTGAGACCGGAGGTCCAGGAACCGACCACGGTCCCGACGTCGATGGTTGCTTGACGCAGTTTTTCGACCGCCCCCAGGCCCGAGAAGGTGAGCGGCCGCGGCACGAGATACGCTTCAATGTGCGGCAGATACCAGACCGCGACAGCGCCGACACCGATCGCGATGAGTGACAAAACCAGTGCCGGGTTGATGCCGTGCCATAGGGCTAGCTCGACGTGATGTTCGGTGCCAATGGCAGCGCTGGAGGCTGCCGAAACGATACCGGAAAGCATAAACGGCAGAACGCCGAAAATCAGTGAGAGCGACGCGTTGACCGCGGGATAGCCCCAGAAGGCTGCGGAAGCTTCGTGGACGGTTTGTCGGTTCGCTGCGTTGCCTCGCGGAGTGTTGATCCAGTTTTTGGGCGATCGGTATTGCCCCATGGCACCCAGCACGAAGCGTCCTGAGTAGGCGAAAGTACATATGGCAATCAGTACGACCACGCCGGTAAGCACAGCGCTGACGACCGCGGGGAGGTTTGCATGCAGGAACGCGTCGAAGAGGGATTCTTTCGAGACAAAGCCCAGCATCGGCGGGATGCCGGCCATCGATGCCGCTCCTAGGATGACGACTGTCAAGGTGGCGGGCATGGCCATCTTGCGCACCGTCAACATGCGCATATCGCGCGTTCCGGCTTGGTGATCAATGACGCCTACTGCCAGGAAGAGTGCGGATTTAAAGAGGGCGTGGGCAATGGTGTGCAGGATGGCTGCGGTGAGAGCAGCTGGGGTGCCGATGCCGATGAGGGCGACTAGGTATCCCAGTTGTGACATCGTGGAATAGGCCAGCAGTTCCTTCAGGTCGTAGCGCCGCAGAGCCGATACGGCGCCCATCAGAGCGGTGATCAGACCGGAGCACAGGAGTAATACGAGCCAGAGCGTATTGCCGGCTAATACGGGCGAGAATAAGAGCAGCAGATAAATTCCGGCTTTGACCATGGCGGCAGCATGCAGGTATGCCGACACCGGTGAGATCGCGACCATCGAGTCTGGAAGCCATGACTGGAATGGAAATTGGGCCGACTTGGTGCAGGCCGCCAGTACCAACGTGAGGATGATCCAGGTAACCGTCGTGGGTTGGCTCCATAGGTCGGAGGCCAGAATCTCTGTGATGACAGTGGTACCCGTTGAAGCAATCATCACCGCTACGGCTGCCAGTAGTGATAGTCCACCCATGACGGTGACAAGTAGGGTTCGCACCGCTGGTTTTCGTGCGTGGGATCCGGAACGGGCAATGAGAAAGAACGATGCCAGCGTGGTAGCTTCCCATGCCACATACAGCACCATGACGTCGTTGGCTAAGACGAGGATGAGCATCGCCAGCGCGAAGGTGGTCATGGATAAATAGAAGCTGGTGATTTTCGTGGTGCCCAAATATTTGGCTGAATAGAACAGCACCCCGGCGCCAATGACCAGCACTAGGAGACCAAAAACTAGCGATAGTCCGTCGAGTCGTAGGTGAAATCCGACGTGAAAGAAATCCGGAATCCAGGGATAGTATTCGATGACTTGTCCATCGGAGCGGCTATAGGCTTGGCCAAGTATCCAGGCTGCGATCGCCAGGGGTATCCACAGGATCCATCCGGCATAACGTCCAAGCCAATGCGAGAGCGGAGCTGCCAAGATCACTGCGATCAGTGTAAATGAGACCGCTAGTAATAGCACGGTGCTTCACCTCTTCGCAGGCAACTCGGCAAGACTTCGTCGACTCACCGGTTAGGCGTGTTAGGAATTCAAAATTTCGACATGGAATAAGTGCACGGACGGCACCAGCCAATATTGACACAAGTCACTCTACAGTTTCAAATGCATTACTCATGCGGACATGCCGGGCTGTTGGGAACAGCCGCAGGGTACAAGAAAGCCCCGCAACCGTTTCGTACGGGGGTTGCAGGGCTTAGCGTTTGGTACCCGAAGTGGGACTCGAACCCACACATCTTTCGATATTGCATTTTGAGTGCAACGCGTCTACCAATTCCGCCATTCGGGCTAGCACCTAGACTATTTTACACAAGATTTAGGAATTACCAAACACAGTCTGTCGGGTATCTAACGTACAATGAAACACTGACGAATGCACTAGTGAGCCGATAAAGAGGACCGATGACAGACAACGAGTCACCAGCACCAATGCGCATTGTCGTGGCGGAGGACGAAACCATTATCCGGTTAGATATTGTGGAAACGCTCACCGCTCAGGGCTATGAGGTTGTCGGCGAGGCCGAGAATGGGCAGCGGGCCATTGAGCTGGTTGAAGAGTTGGCGCCAGATGTGGTGCTCATGGATATTTCGATGCCGGTCATGGACGGCCTATCTGCCACCCGTGCTATTGCCGAGCGTTCACTAGCGCCCGTGGTCATTTTGACGGCTTTTTCGCAGCGTGACTTGATTGATCAGGCGACTCAAGCCGGTGCGATGAGTTATATCGTCAAACCGTTCAGTGAAACCGACTTGGTGCCTGCTATTGAATTAGCTAAAGCACGTTTTGACCAGTTGGTCACACTTGAAGCGGAGGTTTCTGACCTTGCTGCGCGTTTTGAGACCCGTAAGTTAGTGGATCGGGCAAAAACTCTGTTGCAGCAGAGGTTAGAACTTACCGAACCAGAAGCGTTTCGGTGGATCCAGAAAACATCGATGGATCGCCGACTTACAATGCGGGACGTTGCCCAGACGGTAATCGACCAGCTGGGCAAATCCTCCTAGTTACATCGGTGACCAGCCGGAGATCGCATCCCATTGGTGTGCAGACGGTGCCACAGCGGTATCGATGAGTGCCGGATCGATTTCTGCCGTCGTGGAGCCCATGCGGTGCACTTTGAGCATGTTCGTGGTGCCCGGTACTCCCGGAGGCGAACCAGCCACCATAACGACCAGGTCATTCATCTGGGCGAGACCACTTTTGACGAGTTCGTAATCGATTTGTTCGGTCATCTGGTCGGTCGAGTCTTTAAACGGAACGATCTTTGGAATCACGCCCCATGACAAGCACAACACATTGCTGGTCGTATAGGAGTGGGTGAACGCATAGATCGGTTGTGGTGCACGCAGCCGTGATAGGCGTCGTGCCGAGTCACCCGATTGGGTAAAGGCCACCAGAAACGGAATGTCGAGCGCCTGGGCGATGTCGACAGCGGCCCGGGTGATCGCTCCGCCACGTGTTCCTGGGCGAGTTCCCAGCGGTGGCATCCGGTCAAGACCCTGTTCCTCCGTGGCTTTGATGATGCTGGCCATGGTTTGCACGGTGCGGACAGGATATTTACCGACGGAAGTCTCACCCGAGAGCATCACGGCATCGGCCCCATCCAACACAGCGTTAGCACAGTCAGAGGCTTCAGCTCGTGTTGGTCGAGGATTGTCGATCATGGATTCCAAGACCTGGGTCGCTACGATGACGGGTTTTGCCCAGCGCCGTGCCAGTTGGATGGCACGTTTTTGGACCATCGGCACTTTCTCGAGGGGCAGTTCTACGCCGAGATCTCCGCGGGCGACCATGATCGCATCAAAGGCATCGATAATCTCTTGCAGGTTGTCGACCGCTTGGGGTTTTTCAAGTTTTGCGATGACCGGGATGCGTCGGCCTTCTTCTTCCATGATGGCGTGGACGGCGTCGATATCATCGGCACTGCGGACAAATGACAGGGCGATCATATCGACGCCCAATTCCAGCGCAAAGCGCAGGTCCTCTTCGTCTTTTTCCGTTAGTGCAGGAATGTTGACCGGGACGCCAGGCAGGTTAATGCCCTTATTATCTGAAACGGTGCCGCCGATGACGACGTTGGTGACTACCTCAGTTTCGGTGACTTCGATGGCTTGCAGTTCGATTTTGCCGTCATCGATCAGGAGCTGATCTCCGACTTCGACGTCTTGGGGTAAGCCCTTGAAAGTCGTGGAGCAGATATCCTGTGTTCCTTCAATATCTCGAGTGGTGATGGTGAAGGTGTCACCGTCTTCGAGCAGATGAGGTCCGTCTGCGAAGCGCCCCAACCGAATCTTTGGGCCCTGCAGGTCGGCAAATACCGCGACCGGCTGGTCCAGGTCCGATGCTGCTTTCCGGATGGTTTTAAAGGTCTGGGTATGGACCTCGTGGTCGCCGTGACTGAAGTTGAGCCTGGCGACGTTCACCCCCGCTTTAATTAGCTCACTGGTGGTTTGATATCCCTGTGTGGCTGGTCCAAATGTTGCGACGATCTTCGCGTGTCTCATAACCTTCAGTCTATGGTTCGACGTGATGAAAGTTAAGGATTGAGCATTGATGGCCCGCATGATCTAGGTCATGTTGTGGGATTATCGACGTCGCTATCATCGCTTGTCGAGCTGGGTTTTTCGGTGCTTTGGTCCGTCTCATCTTTGGACGCGTCAGGTGTATCGCTGTCACGTCCGTCGCGGTAAATCTTGTTCGCTTCGGCTCGGGCTTCCGGTGTTTTTGGGCGCCGAACAATCGAGTAAATCAGCAGACTTGTGGCAACCAGGAACATGATGACGGAGGTCCAAGTATTGGTCCGTGCGGTGATACCGAGGATGGTGAATTCTTGGGCTTGGTCTAATCGGATGGATTCGATGGGGATCCGGCCTAAGGTGTACCACACGATATAGGACCACAGCATCATGCCGTTGCGCAGTTTGAAGCGCCGGTCCAACAGCAGTAGGACCGCTACCCCCAGCAGGTTCCAGAGGGATTCATAGAGGAAGGTGGGATGAAATAAGGTGTCGGCGGGCAGCCCGGGCGGGAAATTATAGTGCGTGGGATCGACTTCGAGTCCCCAGGGCAGCGTGGTGGGTTCACCGAATAGTTCCTGGTTGAAGTAGTTGCCCCAGCGGCCGACGGCTTGGGCTAGCAAGATGCCGGGTGCTACGGCATCGGCGACCGGAATCATTCGCAGTCCGTAGCGACGGCATGCAAACCACACCCCGAGCGCTCCCCCGCCGATGGCGCCCCAGATGGCGATGCCACCTTCCCAGATCGCAAAGATTTTCGACAGATCTCCGGTGCCGTTATAGCCGGGACCGAAGTACACATCAGGCACGGTGATGACGTGATAGAGACGCGCCCCGATGATGCCAAAGACCACGGCCCACAGACCGACGTCGTAGATTTCTTCGGGTTTGCCGCCACGTTTTTCCCACCGTTTGCCACCCAACCAGAAGGCGAGGATCCCGCCGGCGATGATGCATAGCGCATAGAAGTGGATCTTCAGTGGACCGAGATCAATGCCATCGGCGGCCGGGGGCGGGATCGATGCGATCAGGGTTGCAAGCTGCATAACGTGGTGGACCTGTCCTCGATGTCGTGGGGTGTATTAGTTCTTTGTGGCGCCAGTGACGAGTTTGCGGGTGAGGGTTCCGACGGCTTCTGGTCCGCCGTCTCGCAAGGCGGTCACCAGCGCGGTCCCGACGATAGCTCCGTCAGCGTAACTGCCGATTTCGGCCACGTGTTCAGGTTCTGAGATCCCTAGGCCAACGCAGACGCGTGGTGCGCCCGCTGCGTGAGCACGCTGGACAACACGTTCGGCCGCATCTGATACTTCACTGCGCGCACCGGTAATTCCCATAACCGATACGGCATAGACAAATCCGCGCGAGGATTCGACCGTGAGTTTGACGCGCTCATCCGGAGATGACGGGGCGGTCAAAAAGATTCGGTCCAGCCCGTATTTATCGGAAGCTTCAAACCATTCGGCTGCTTCTTCGGGTACCAGGTCTGGCGTGACGAGGCCGGCG
>JAJUIX010000183.1 GCA_029267455.1 Enteractinococcus sp.
GCACCAAAGGAAAACTCACCCAGCAGACTCAGATCGGGTGCACTCCAACCGGGCATCGATGGGGCGACGAGGCTCCAGCCTTCGGGGTTCACGTTCCCGGCCTCATCGACCGATGGGCCGATGTTGAAGACGGCTTCTAGGATGTTGGCGAAAATGGTGGAGACGACAATACCGATCAGGATGGCGCCGGGCACTTTGCGAACCACCAAAATGGCCGTTAGGGCAAGCCCGACGACAAACACCAGCACCGGCCAGCCGGACAATTCGCCGCCGATGCCCAGGCCAAGGGGCACGGTGGTACCAGCTTCATCAGGCACGCGGCGGACGAAACCCGAATTCACCAGGCCGATAAGCGTAATGAACAGGCCAATGCCGACGACAATGCCGGTTTTGATCGAATCCGGTACGGCCCGGAACACGGCGGTCCGGAAACCGGTGAGCACCAGCACAACCATGACTAGCCCCGCGATGACGACGAGCCCCATGGCTTCAGCCCAGGTGAGGTCCGGGGTCGTGGCGATCGTGATAGCCAACAGGGCGTTGACCCCCAGCCCCGCGGCCAGGCCGAATGGATGATTCGCCCACAGGCCCATCAAGAAGGTGATGACCGCAGCGATCAGTGCGGTTGAGGCTGCGACAGCGGAAATGCCCAGGGTGCCACCGGAACCATCCGCTCCCGAAAGTACGAGCGGGTTGAGCACAATGATGTAGCTCATGGCCAAGAACGTGGCCAGTCCGCCGCGGATCTCAGCGCCGAGCGTCGAACCGCGCTGGGAAATTTTGAAGAATTTGTCGAGCTTATTTTTGGGTTCGACGTCCTGCTGATTCACTGTGCGCAACGTTGACATGGAAATATCCTAGAACGTTTTGCACCCCTTAAGTTACCGTGCGTCCTGTGGAGTGACTCACGCTGCTTGGCGGCCGGCTTCCCAACGGAAAAAACTGGCCAGCATCGCGCACACCGCCGAGGCGGCACCGCCGATGAATAATGCGCCGAAGAGAAAACCCTGAGGGGAAGGCTCTACTTCACTGAAGTGGGCGGGTAGCTGTCCGAGCCCGCTTGTCAAAAGGACCACCGCTACGGCGCCGCCCAGTCCGATTACCGCAAATAGCCACAACAGGATTTCGCTCAGTGAAGCGTATTGGGCGCGCGAACGCGGAGAGATCACATTGTAGTCGGATGAGACGCGATAGATGACGAATCCGCCAATGAGCGTCCAGATCCCGACGACCAAGTACGCGGCAACGATATCTGCGGGACGGTGCCAGCCGTCTAAAAACGTCGCGACCCCCACGGTGATGGAAAAAATCACACCGATCAGTGCGACCAGGGAACGCCATCTCGGGGCCACCAATAAGAACATGGCCGCAAAAGTCGCGGCGGCAAAGGTCACATGCCCTGAGGGCAGAGAATTGCCCGTGTAATAGGGCACCCCGTTAGCTAACTCGGGACGATCTAGCAGCACCTTCAGTGCCTGGGTAGTGAAGTTCGCCGCCGCAAAGGTGAGCGCAACAATTAATGACGCGGCCCAACGTCGTCGCCACAGGGTCAACACGAGAAACCCCACGGCCGCAATCGCGGCCACCACAATCGGCAGATCGGCTAACAAACCCACCGAGGCGGCGTGCAATGATCGCAATCTGACCTCGGCTGATACGAGTGCCGCGTGGTCGAGGATCTGGCCTTGCGATGACACCACGAAACCCGAGTAGGTTGCCCAGAGACCACCGATGAGAACCACGAGCAAGACCACCCATGCCCAGATTCGGGAGCCGGGCTCGCGAAGCACCCGGCGGCGTTGCCGGGGGGCCGGTAGGTTATCTTCCGGCAAGTGATCAACAGAATCGGAGTACATACTTGGGCCTAGACTAGCGACATGGTCGACAACTCACACATCTTACCGCTAAACGCTGACGTAGCACTGGAAGAGCTCACCGCCAACGCGGTCGCCATCGGACTGCCCATGCACACTCGGTTTCGGAACACCACCCTGCGGGAAGTCATGTTGGTGAAAGGACCGGTCGGCTGGGCCGAGTTCTCACCCTTTCCCGAATACGGGCCCGAAGAATCCGCCCGGTGGTTGTCGGCCACGATCGAGGCCGGGTGGCACGGATGGCCCGAACCAGTCCGCGATACCGTACCCGTCAACGCAACCGTCCCGGCAGTAGCCCCCGACGACGTCGAAGCAGTCCTCGCCCGGTTCGGCCCGGTCTCTGCAGTGAAGGTCAAAGTCGCCGAAGACGACCCGGCGACCGACATTGCCCGCGTCGAGCGCGTGCGCCACCTCTTACCCGAAGCGGATATCCGCATTGATGCCAACGCAAAGTACACCCACCAAGAAGCCTTCGATGTCATCACGGCCCTGCCGTTTCTCACCTATGCCGAACAACCGGTCCCCGGAATTCAACCCCTGGCGATATTACGTGCGGCCCTGCGCGAAGCCGGAAGTACCGTCTTGATCGCCGCCGATGAGGCCGTCCGGAAAGAAACCGACCCGCTGGCCGTGGCCCAGGCCCAAGCTGCCGATCTTATCGTCGTCAAAGTGCAACCCCTCGGCGGGGTGCGGCGCGCACTATCGATCGTCGAACAGGCCGGCCTTGATGCGGTCGTGTCATCGGCGTTGGACTCCTCGGTCGGGATTGCCGGTGGTGTCGCGCTCGCAGCAGCCCTGCCACGACTCGACCACGCGTGCGGATTAGCTACCGCGGCATTGTTTACTCGTGAGCCGGCACCACCCGCGCTGCCGGTCAACGGGTTCCTGACGCCGGGCCCGGCGCCGTCCCCGGATGCGGCGATCATTGAGGAGCTGAAACTCCCCGAAGAACGGCAACAATGGTGGCGAACCCGACTGGCACAAGCGCACCGGGTGCTACAACAAAACGCGTAGGATGGAGCGCATGGATTCCATGGATACCGCACGAGCCATCGTTACTGCACTGCGCGATTCCGGGGTTCGTCACGTTGTTATCGGACCCGGTTCGCGTTCCGCACCGCTGGTTTATGCCCTCGCTGAAGCCGCACACCCCGAAAAGCTGCGGCTGCATGTGCGCATCGACGAACGCTCCGCAGCCTTCACCGCCCTGGGGATCTCGTTAGCATCGGGCCGTCCCACCGCGGTTGTCACGACCTCGGGAACGGCAGCCGGTAACCTGCTGCCGGCCATGATGGAAGCCTCCCACGCGGACATCCGCCTGGTAGCCGTCACCGCCGACCGGCCTACCGAAGTGCAGTTCACCGGCGCCAACCAAACCACAGATCAACGAGACATGTTCGGCGTCCACGCCCGCACGTCCATCACCGTCACCGGTGATACCGCTGATTACGCCAAAACCCATGCTTCGGTGATGGGAGCGCTCGCCGTTGGGGCCGGAACCGACA
>JAJUIX010000204.1 GCA_029267455.1 Enteractinococcus sp.
CATTGGATCTCGCGATATTCTATGTTGGGTTTTACCGCAGCTATTCCGGATTCTGAGTTTGAAACGACTGCGGCCGCGCATGCGCTGCTTCATCGGTGCACGGTGGGAGACCAGCCGGGGCTGATCCTCGCTCCCACAGGAGTCTTACCCCAGCATCAGGGTGAAGGCGCCGGATCGGCTGTGATCAACGCCGTCATTGAGCTAGCACGGGAAGATGGGCAACCATTTATCCTCGTGTACGGTTATCCGCACTTTTATCCGCGGTTTGGATTCGAGCCAGCTTCCGATTTTGGGGTCACTGCCGACTGGGCGACGGAGACCCCCGCTTTGCAGGTGCTGGTGCTAGATGAGCAGGCCACCTTGCCCACGGGGAAGGTTGAGTTGCCAGACGCCTACGGCGTCTAAAGCGAGTTCACTTCCTGGTCAGGCGAGGCATTTATTTATTGGTCACCGGGATGTTGGCCGAAGGCAGGTGAGTGATAAATCGCTGCGCCTCAAGATCTAGGGCTTCTGAGAGTGGCAATTCGGCGGCATCGCGTACGTTTTGACGTACCGATTGGATCAGCTCGGGCGTTGCTCGGGTGAGGAGCGTGGCGCTCGCGTGCGCTGCGTCGAGGAGATTTTCGGTGGTGGGGATCACTTCACCGAGGAACCCGCTGGCCTGTGCTTCCGTTGCTGAAATTCTGCGTGGCCGAAGAATCCAATCACGTGCCCGTCCCGCGCCCACCGCGTGAGTTAGTAGCCAAGCGACGCCAAAGTCTGTGCCGAGTCCCAGTTTCATATAGGCGGTGTCAAAGAACGACCGTTCGGAGGCGAGCCGCACATCGCAGGCCGCTACCCAGCCAATGCCCGCGCCGATGCACGGGCCTTCAATGGCAGCGATAGTTGGTTTAGGGAAATCCCAGAGTTTCTCTACGACTCGCATACTGGCCCGCAGTGCGTGTTGGAGTTTTGGATGTTGCGAAACGTGCTGGGATTCCGCCGCGAGCTCATGGAGCATATCCAGGTCACCTCCGGCACTAAAGATGCCGCCGGTGCTACCAAGGATGATTGCGTGAACATCGTCGTTGCGACCGAGTGATTCGAGGGTTTCGAGCATGTCACGAGACAACTCGTCGTCCATGGTGTTGCTCTGTTCGGGCGAGGCCAACAGAATTTCGGCCACGTGGTCACGATAGTTCAGCTGGATATCAGTCATTATTGGGCCTCTGCACTCGTTTCTGCTTTCAATTCACGGACCTGGATTTTGCCGTTAAAGTTTTTCGGCAGTTCCGATTTGAACTTGATGCGGGACGGGACTTTGTAGGCGGCGATTTCACCGCGACAGTATGCCGTCAATTCTTCTTCGGTCGCGGTTGCGCCCTCATTGAGCGCGACGTATGCGACCACGGTTTCACCGCGATATTCATCGGGAACCCCGACTACCGCTGCCTCATGGATCGCGGGGTGTCGATACAGCACGTCCTCAACTTCACGAGGCCAGACTTTATACCCCGAGGCGACGATAAGATTTTTGGTGCGATCTACGATGTAGAGCCACCCGTCTTCGTCTAGGAAACCGACGTCGCCGGTGCGTGCCCATCCGTCTGGGCGGAAGGTTTCTTCGTCAGAGCGTTGCCAGTATCCGGCCACTACGCCGGGTCCTTTGATGAGGACTTCACCTTGCTCATGCGGTGGTAGTGGTTGATCGTGGTCATCAACGATCATGATCTCCACCCCGCTGAGGGCGGGACCCACTGAGACGACACCTGTGGTCTCATCAACGCGCGGGGTTTGGCGACCCATGGTCGAGGTGACCGCACCGGTGGTTTCGGTCAGCCCGTAACCGGGTTGGAGCTGAACATTAAACAGTTCGTAGAACTGTTGGGTCACAGCGTCCGGGACGGAAGATCCACCGGCCCCGGCAAAATCTAATGTGGTGATGTTGTACGGGTCCTGCTGTTCGACCTGCATCATCGCTTGATATGCGGTGGCGGTACCGGTGGTCCAGGTGACGCCGTGCTGTTTCATCTGTTGCAGCGTGAACTCTGGATGAAAGCGATGCGCAACCACCAGCATGCACGAGGTCATCAACCACGAGGCGAAGTGCATCGCCAGCCCGGTAATGTGCACAAGCGGTGCCATCGCGAAGATCACTTCATCTTCGTTGTCGAGGTCATTGTCGGTAGCATAGGTCTGGCCGACAAAGCACAGATTCGCGTGGGTGGTCATCGCGGCTTTCGGTGGGCCAGTCGTTCCCGAAGTATAGGCAAACAGCGCGGTGTCAGTTGGTTGCAGATCGGGACGGACAGGCGTTTTATCGGCGTAGTCGTCGAGGATGTGAGTCAGTGCGGTGGCGGGCAAGTCCGATGGAAGTGGACCGTCGGCCGCTTCACGGTTTTCTGGCAAGGTGGTGTCCGGCGCGGCGAAATCAGTCATTTCTGTGATGACTACCTGCTGAAGCTCCGTGTCCTTGATCGAGGCGGGACCTTGTTGCTGCCACGTTCGTGGGGCAGTAACCCATACCTTGGCGCCCGAGTCTTTGGCAATGCGCGAGACCTCAGTTGCGCGATACATCGGGCTCACGGGCACTACCACGGCGCCGATCTCCCAGCACCCAGCGGCCACAAACAGAAACTGTGGCACATTTTGCAGCTGAATGATGACCCGATCGCCCTTGTCGATCTGCCGGTCTTGCAACCACGCGCCAAAAGCCTGGGCGTAGGCGCGGACCTGGGCGAAGGTGAACGTGCGGTCAAAATAGGCAAGTGCTGCGCGTTTGCCCCGTGCTTCGACGCTGGCATCCAGCGCATCTCGAAGTGTGCGCCGTGTCGGTGCTGTGCCGGGTGATATGAACACGTCGGTGTCAGATTGCGACATTGGTACAACCTCTTTCTGTTTGACGGGGCCACGATGATGAATACCCTCCAGGCCGTAAGGGCGTGAAGTTGGCATACATCACAGTACTGGAAGTATTGCTAGATGTCTAGTATTCTCGGTGGCAGCTATCACGTTGGCCATCTGGCTCACTCACAGGAAGGAGAGACCGATGACCCAAGCCTCAGTGCCCTCAACAGGGTTCGGCCTCGATACCGCCAAGTTTGAAACATGGATCGCTCAGCACTACCCAGACCTGGCACCGGTCAGCGACTTCA
>JAJUIX010000110.1 GCA_029267455.1 Enteractinococcus sp.
ACTAGGCTTCCCTCTTTTTCTGGCGCGATACGCCCGTGCGCGAACCGGGTTTTGGCAGATTAGGGCCCAGTGTTGAAGGTCACGGAATATTTTGAGCATTCGTGTGACAACTGGAGAGGCGACGCTTCGGAATACATAGCGAGGTTGTGAGAGTTATGAGGCCACGTTTCAGCAAAAACGAGGGTGTTGAGGTCGTGTAGCGATACCGGAGACCCCAGCTACACTGCCCCGGGTGATGTAGACATCATTTTTTACGAGTCACTGACTTCCCAGCGCTCGTGTGCAGTTCAGCGGACAGTCTTGTCAGGCTCTGCAGGACCTGATCTAAGGAGCGTGTCGACCAAAAATCTGGCATAGAGGCACGGAGGAATCCACCATAGCCGGCCGTCGCTAATCGTGAATCAAGTACGGCGACCACGCCTCGATCGGAGGTAGTGCGAATCAACCGACCCGCTCCCTGTGCCATCCGGACTGCAGCATGGGTGGCGGATACGGCCATGAATCCATTGCCACCGCGTTGACTGATATGACGTGCACGCGCTGAGGACAGAGGGTCATCTGGGCGGGGAAAGGGTATCCGGTCAATCGTGACCAACCGTAGGGCGTCTCCTGGGACATCAACGCCCTGCCACAGGGTCAAGGTGCCAAATAAACACGCCTTGGGATCGTCGGTAAATTCTTCGATAAGCCCCGATAGGGTGGATTCACCCTGAAGAAGGATGTTCAGCCGGTCACCGAACCGCGCACGCATCTCATGAGCTGCAGACGTAGCGGCACTTTTGGATGAGAATAAACAAAGCGCTCCTCCCTGGGAGGCTTGCAGTAGCTGTTCAAGTCGCTCATGGGACTGGGCCGAAGGTTGTGGCCCTGGCTTCGGCAGATCATCGGCAACGTAGAGGATGCCTTGTTTCGGGTAGTCGAAAGGGCTTCCAACGTCTAAAGTTTTGTATTTCGTGCCACCGTTGAGGCTAAAGCCCAGGTCTCCTGTGATGGCATCAAAACGTCCACCCACGGTCAACGTGGCGGACGTCAAAATCGTGGTGGACTCTTTCAGAAGCTTGTCATGGAATTTTCCAGCGATGGATAGGGGCGCGGCGTACAGCAAGGGAGCAGCGTCGGGGTCTGCCTCGGTCCATCCTTGCCCTGGTTCGAAATGCGACGGGCGCGTCGCCCACACTACCGTGCTGCCTTGTGGCTGGGACCCGGCTGTTATGAGTTGTTCGGTAGTTTCAAGAATCTCTGTTAACCGGTTCTTGACGAGTTGACGTTGCGAGTCTTCCGTATCGGCGCTGCCAGACCCCTTCAGGTCACTCATCATTTCGCGAGTGGCATTCCGTACCGTTTCTAGCGCGTTGAGTTGTTGCTCATCGAGCCCTTGGGCGAACCAACCGGACGGCGCTGGCACGAACGCTGCCTCGAAGGCCGCTGCAGCGTCAGTGAGCTCTGAAGCTGCCACGGCTGCTTCTTGCCTGGCTTGTTTCGCTACTGAGCGGATCATCGGTCCCGACAAATGCATGGTCACAGCCGAGGTGACTCGATCGGTCAGTTCATGTGCTTCGTCGATGATGATTGCCTCGGCTTCGGGCATGATGTTGAGGTCTTCGAATGCTGCGATAGCTAACATGGCATGATTGGTGATGACCAGGTCTGCTTCACCTGCAGCTTCACGAGCGAGTTCAGAAAAGCATTCGTCGGCAAATGGACACTTGGAGGCGCCTATGCATTCACGAGAGGTGACTGATACCTGTCGCCACGCCTCATCAGTGACACCAGGCTTAAGATCATCTCGGTCACCTGTATCTGTTTCCTCAGCCCACTGGCGAAGCCGCATGACCTCTGCTCCCAACTGCGACAGCGGTTGGCCGGTAACATCGGTGCTGCCAAAAAGGCTGTCATCTTCGGTCGCTGCTGCCCCGTGAAGTTTGTGTTTACACACATAGTTTGCCCTGCCTTTTAACAAGGCGACATCAACGGAGCGGGGAAGCTCCGGGGTGAGAGTTTCCAAAAGGCGAGGGAGGTCGCGATTGATAATCTGACTTTGGAGCGCCAATGTGGCGGTAGCGATGATGACAGGCGATTCGCTGCTGAGCGCATAGTCAACGGCTGGGATGAGATAGGCTAAGGACTTCCCGGTACCGGTGCCAGCTTGGACCAATAGATGGGTGCCGGTTTCCAATGCCTCGGCGACCTCAGCGGCCATGAGCTGTTGGCCGGGCCGAGTTTGACCGCCAAGTGCATCAACAACATCAGCCAGCCATGCGGTCACTTGAGTTTGCGCTTGGCTGGCTGTTGCGGTATCTACCGGTGAGTTACCGGACATAGCTTAGGTAATGGTCCTTATCCTCTGGGTATACCAGTACGGTCATAGCCGTACCTTCTGGCTCATAGGTTTCCGCCAGAATTTCGGTGTCATCCGAGTGTAACCGGTGGACAACGTCTCCGTCGGTATATGGCACCAACAGGTCCATATGGACACTTGGCCGCGGTAGACGCTCAGCGATGGCTTGTTCAAGCTCTGCAAAACCTTCACCGGTGGCAGCTGAAACTATCACGGCATTCGGGTACCGGCGGCGTAGTCTCGCAAGGACAAGTTCATCAGCAGTATCGGCTTTATTGAACACGATCAGCTCTTGAATGTCTGCAATATCAGTGTCACCGAAGACCTGATGTACAGCTTGAATTTGCGCTTCTGGTTCCGGATGGGAAGCATCGACCACGTGCAAGATCAGGTCGGCTTCATCGACTTCTTCCAAAGTTGACCGGAAAGCCTCAACGAGCTGCGTTGGTAATTGACGTACGAAACCGACTGTATCCGAGAGGGTATACGTCACCCCGTCGGCGGTTTCGGCTGCTCGCACTGTCGGGTCTAGAGTGGCAAATAAGGCGTTTTCAACCAACACGCCTGCTTTGGTGAGGCGGTTGAGCAACGACGATTTACCTGCGTTGGTATAACCTGCAATGGCTACCGAAGGTATTTGGTTTCGACGACGACGGGCACGTTTGGTACGGCGAGCGTTCTCCATGTGCTTGATATCGCGACGGAGCTTTGCCATCCGGTCGCGAATACGGCGTCGATCCAATTCAATCTTCGTTTCACCGGGACCTCGCGAGCCGATTCCCGCACCACCGGCGGCCTGACCACCGGCCTGACGTGACATCGATTCACCCCAACCACGAAGTCGCGGCAGCAGGTATTCCAGCTGTGCTAGCTCCACTTGAGCCTTACCCTCTTTGGATTGAGCATGCTGGGCAAAAATATCGAGAATTAACGCGGTGCGGTCAATGACTTTGACGCCTACCACGTCTTCAAGGTCACGCCGCTGCGATGGCGCCAACTCCGTGTCAAGAATGACGGTATCTGCACCGTGTTCACGAACGATGGTGGCAAGTTGTTGGGCTTTACCCTTGCCCAGAAATGTTGCGGGATCCGGTGCATGGCGTCGTTGAATGATGCCATCAAGTACTGTTGAACCCGCAGTATGGGCTAAGGCAGCAAGCTCTTGAAGCGAATGTTCAGCTTCGGCGAGAGTGCCTTCAGTCCAGAGCCCAGCGAGCACTACTTGCTCGAGTCTCAGCTGACGATATTCGACTTCGGTCACATCGTCGAGCTCTGTGGATAACCCGGGTACACGACGTAGTGCATGGCGCTGCTCAAGGTCGAGCTGGTCGCCGTCGAATGCAGTGTGGTTTGACCCTCCATCGTCTAACGCCTGCGCACCTTTCGGCGCGTAGTCGTGGACGGCACTGGTATGCGTTGGTTTCGCATCATCGGCGGATAAGATTCGATCGATCAGCGCTTTGACTTGCTGATCAACCTGAGGATCAGTGGGTTCGTGCTGTGTGACCATTTTCTCCTTGTTCAGAGGCTGCATTCCTTATGTAGTAGTATTTCATATTTGTCGCTTGGTTGCCTACGGTAGTAGGTTTTACAGCGTTTAGATGTGGCAATTTTGTCGGGAATCATCTATGTGGAACAACGCTTTTTGTAGGTGGGGTATTCCATCTCCGAGTTCGAGCACTTCGCATACTGTGCAACCCATTAGACTGCAGACACGATGAATGAGCATTATTTTTCTGCAACCCCCTCCGGGGATAGCCAACGCCAGGTCATTGAGGTTCAATTAGCTGGCAAACCTGTGCGCGTTGAAACAGCCGGCGGCATTTTTTCGCCTGACGGGCTAGACCGAGGTACCCGGGTGTTATTAGACACTGTGCCGAACCCACCGGTCACGGGTAATTTTCTCGATCTTGGTTCAGGATGGGGTCCTATCGCTTTGACGTTAGGGCTATTGGCGCCTCAGGCCCAGGTAACCGCCGTTGAAGTCAACGAGCGTGCAGCTGAGTTGACGAGAGCGAATGCTACTCGACTTGGGCTAAGTAATGTAGACGTACAGCACCCTGACGAGGTTGCAATACATCGTCGGTTCGATCTGATCTGGTCGAACCCACCGATCCGTATTGGAAAAGCTGCACTGCACGAGATATTGTCTCGCTGGCTTCCGACTTTAAATCCTGGCGGTCAGGCATGGTTAGTGGTAGCAAAAAAGTTGGGTGCTGATTCCTTGCTGCCATGGATATCATCCATGTTGGAGTCTGAATATCCAGGCGAGTTCACCGCGAGCCGCGCTGCAACAGCTAAAGGTTTTCGTGTGCTTCGAATCGAGCGGTTCTAGAAGTTACCAAAAAACACTGCTGACATCGTGGTAAATGTTGACAGCCTATTGTGTTCATGGAGCTGTACCACCACTTCCCCGGTTGGGGTCTGAACCTTCCAGAGAGCAAGCTGACGTATACCAGCCCAATTCTGGAAGGCTACCGCCGCTGCCGCAGCTGCTGAGGCTACATCGGAATTATCGCCGATGTCGTTGTAGTGCCGAATCCTCAGCTGACCCATGCCACTGTCGATAAGAGGCTCTTCAGGTACCACAAAATTTATACTGGTGGGTGCTTCCAGGACAGGCTCGACAGAGGGTTGTTGGCTCAGGTCAATCGCTTCGAGTTCGTCAAGCGTTTCTACGGCAATCGAAATGTGAGTCCGGTGAAGTCGAATGCTTAGACCCGGTCGTGGATCAGTGAGTCCGGCTGTCATTACAAGTGCATCAGAACCAGCTGCCTGTGCTATTTCCGGGGCCGCGTAGGACCATTGGCCGATATCCACGCCAATATATGCCGGAGTGTAAACAGTAGTCAGAATACCGAAATCGGTCTGAAAAACATGATGGCTTGTCCCTTGGGTATCGATGATGCCTAGCGCAGCCATGACACTAGTCGCCGCTCGGGCGGGTTCAGTCATATCATCGACACCTGTACCATCGGCTCGCCATGCGACAAGCTGATGTCGTTCCACTGTCTTATCCGCCGTCTGGTGTGCCCCGGTTACCACCACGACTCCTGTCCCGCCGACACCACGGTAACGGTCCGATAGTGTAATGACTTCCT
>JAJUIX010000109.1 GCA_029267455.1 Enteractinococcus sp.
CGACACCCCGACCAGCCGCCCGGGCATTTGACGTACGTAGCGCTCTTGAGTGGCCATGTAGGCGGCATGGGGGCCACCGTAGAATAACGGCACACCAAACCGCTGGGTCGTCCCCACGGCGATATCGGCACCCTGGTCCCCGGGCGGGGTAATCATGGTCAGCGCCAATAGGTCCGCGATCACACTGATCATCGCGCCGCGTTCTTTGGCTTCGTCAAAGACTTTCTGGTGGTTGGCAAGCTCCCCATCGTTGCCGGGTTGTTGTACCAGCACACCGCACAGGTCGCCTTCGGGCAGGCCCTCGGTCGCCAGATCAACCAGGATAGTTTCAATGCCCAGGGAGCGAGTGCGTCCCAGTACAACCGAGAGGTTCTGCGGGAAAATGTTCTTATCGATGACGACGGGATCATCCGCGTGTTTGCGGTTAGCCCGGCGCATCATGATCACGGCTTCTGCTGCGGCCGAGGCTTCGTCCAGCAGCGAGGCATTGGCGATTTCCAGGCCGGTCAGGTCCGAGACCATGGTTTGAAAGTTCAGTAGCGCTTCCAGACGGCCCTGCGAAATTTCCGGTTGATATGGCGTATATGCCGTGTACCAGCCGGGGTTTTCATAGACATTGCGACGAATCACAGCAGGGGTAATCGTGTCGTAGAAGCCCTGACCGATCATCGACGTCTTGAGTTCGTTTTTGGCGGCCAGTTCACGCAGGCGGGCAAGCGCTTGCGTCTCGGTCATTGCCTCGGGCAGTACGAGCGGTTCTTCTTGGGCGATGTTTTCCGGCATGGCCGCCGTGGTGAGCGCATCGAGGCTGTCATAGCCAAGCGCATCGAGCATTTCAGCCACGCCTGATTCACGGGGGCCAAGATGTCGGTGAGCGAACTTGGAAAGATCATAAACTGTCATGGGATCTCCTGGGTATGGATGGTTCTATCCGCTGTACCCCTCCCCATCTGTTATCGACCTGAGAGTTTTCCAGTTGCCTGGTTGCCCCTTCGGTGAGCCAATACCTGGCTACTTTCCAGATCTGCCTGTAGCAAGCGGTTTGGATACCTGAGAGATTCCTGGGGAGGAAGTTGCACCGTCGGTGCCCACCTGACGTGGGCTTTCCCGCTTACTATGCACGGCTAATGTAGTTATACTTCGGGTCACAGTATAGCCTGAACACTCATAAATGAGAATATTCTGCCCTGGCTGAGGAGCAGGGACTGCTGCTTGTCACACGCTCATCTAGTGCATGAATGCTCCTCAACGTATTCATCGTCGGGGCTTTCATGACACAAGCACAAGGTGGCGTCACACAGCTGTCACTTCAACTGGGATATTGCCGCGGATAGCTTTGGAATACGGGCACAGCCGATGCGTTCGATCAGCGAGCTGTTGCGCGGTCTCGATATCAACCTCAGGCACCCTGACCCTGAGTTTTATCGCCAGGCCGAAGCTCTCGCCTTCCTCTCCGATGCCGACTTCGGTGTGGATCACAGCGTCCGATGTGTCGACGCCCATTTCCTTCCCTGCTAATCCCAAGGCGCTTCGGAAACATGCCCCGTAGCCGACGGCGAAGAGTTGTTCTGGGTTCGTACCACCGCCGGGGCCGCCTTGCTCTTTGGGAGTCCGTAGGCTGACATCAAGCATGTTGTCATCAGTTACACCGCGACCATCTCGACCACCACTGATTTCCGCTTTTGCGACGTATGCGAGGCTTTCGGGGTAGGCAATATTTACGGTATTGTCCATCGGTTTTCTCCTATGCGTCGAAGCTGGGTTTTTCAGTCACCATCTCGGATGGTGACCTCCTCCCAGCATGATCATCTTCCATTGGCGCTGTCTAGGAATGGGGCCTTGATGTTGCTGGATTAACCAACAGAACCTCCGACCCGAGATCGGGGCGGAGGTTCTGAGTGAAGGTTCTAGCAGCTGTCGTGCTTAGTCTTCTTTTTCTTCTGGTTTCTCAACGACCAGTGTTTCGGTGGTCAAGACCATACCGGCAATGGATGCGGCATTGGCCAGGGCCGACCGAGTGACCTTGACCGGGTCGATGATTCCGGCGTCGACAAGGTTGCCATATTCACCGGTTGCGGCATTGTAGCCTTCATTTGGCTTCATGTCGGCAACGCGGGAAACCACCACGGAGCCATCCTCACCGGCGTTCAGTGCGATCCAGCGGGTTGGCTGGGTAATCGCGCGACGCACGACGTTGACGCCTGCAGCTTGGTCTGAGGGCAGGTCCTTGAGGCACTGTGCTTCATCGAGAGCTGCAGCGGCGTTGACCAGGGCGGTACCGCCACCTGCTACGATGCCTTCTTCAAGTGCTGCACGAGTTGCGGAGACAGCATCTTCAATGCGGCCTTTACGCTCTTTGAGCTCAACTTCGGTTGCAGCACCGACCTTGATGACCGAAACGCCACCGGCCAGTTTGGCCAAGCGTTCTTGCAGTTTCTCGCGGTCCCAATCGGAATCGGTTTCTTCGATCTCGGCGCGGATCTGAGCAACGCGGTCGGCTACGTCTTGTGCCTCACCGGCGCCGTCAACGATGGTGGTGGCGTCCTTGGTGACGGTGATGCGACGTGCGGTACCCAGTACCTCCAGGCCGACCTGATCCAGTTTCATGCCGAGGTCTTCGGAAACAACCTGTGCACCGGTCAGGGTAGCGATGTCCTGAAGCATGGCCTTGCGACGGTCGCCAAAGCCAGGGGCCTTGACGGCGACTGAGTCGAGCGTACCGCGCAGTTTGTTGACCACCAGGGTCGACAGCGCTTCGCCTTCAACGTCTTCTGCGATGATCAGCAGTGGCTTCTTCTCCTGCAGGACTTTTTCCAGCAGTGGCAAGAAATCCTGGACGTTGGAGATCTTCGACTGGGTGAGCAGAATGTATGGATCTTCCAACACGGCTTCTTGACGCTCGGCGTCAGTAACCATGTATGGCGACAGGTAGCCCTTGTCGAACTCCATACCTTCGGTGATTTCCAGCTCGGTGTCGGTGGTCGAGGATTCCTCGACGGTGATCACACCGTTGATACCGACGGTGTCGAAGGCCTTGGCCAGCAGTTCACCGATTTCTGGCTCATCCGAGGAAATCGCAGCAACATGCGAAACCATGTCACCGGATACCTCAATGGCATTTTCTGCCAGGCGCTCCTGCAGTACTTCTACCGCAGCTTCGACACCTTTTTTGACTTCTCCGGGTGCAGCACCGGCGGCAACCAGACGCAGACCTTCGTTGACAAGGGCCTGGGCGAGCACGGTTGCGGTAGTGGTACCGTCACCGGCGATGTCTTGAGTTTTTGTGGCAACTTCTTTTGCCAGCTGGGCGCCCATATTTTCATATGGATCTTCCAATTCAACTTCACGTGCGATGGTTACACCATCATTGGTGATGTTGGGGGCGCCCCATGATTTATCGAGGACAACATTGCGACCTTTAGGGCCAAGGGTGACTTTTACGGTGTCAGCCAGTTTGTCCACACCGGCCTGCAATGCGCGACGAGCATCGTCTCTGAATAGCAGCTGTTTCGCCAACTGTTCTCCTTTATGGTTCGTTTCGAAAAATGGTTACTGACGAGGCAGACTTATTTTTCGATAACAGCCAGCACGTCACGAGCGGACAGGACCAGGTATTCCTGGCCACTGTATTTAACTTCGGTTCCGCCGTATTTGGAGAACAAGACGACGTCGCCTTCGGAAACGTCGACGGTGATGCGTTCGCCATTATCGGCTACGCGGCCCGGGCCAACAGCTACGACTTTCCCTTCTTGTGGTTTTTCCTGTGCAGTATCGGGAATGACAAGGCCCGAAGCAGTGGTCTGTTCGGCGGCCAGTGGTTCAACTACGATGCGGTCCTCAAGAGGCTTGATGGAGACAGCCATGAATCTCTCCTACTAATGTAAAAGGTAAATATTCTTCTTATGCCGGGCAAGCCACCCGTCGTCGCGGGTGCCGGATGGCTGGAACCTAAAGGCTTAGCACTCGCAAGGCGCGGGTGCCAATTCCCAACTGTATTACCCGATTAGCACTTGGTCAAATAGAGTGCTAATCCGTTACGCCCATTGATTAACTACATAAACGGTTTATATAATTCGCTTATGTACCCGGATCCCGAATCTGTAGACGAACCCACCACTGACGACACAGCAAATATCCCTCCGCGGCCGCTAGCAAACCAGATTGTCTCGGCCGCTTCGCGTTTTGCCCGCGTTGTCACCCAGGTGTCGAATATTCCGATCTCCCCCGTTTCGATGCGCGCGCTGGCCTATATCGAACGCCACGGCCCACAACGCATCTCACATATGGCAGAGTATGAATCCATTTCTCAACCGGCCATGACCTCGGCGATCAACCGGCTGGCAGATGACGGCTTGGTGGAGCGTCAAACCGACCCGGCTGATGCTCGGGCGCAATTGGTCGCCCTCACGGATAAGGGCCGAGCACTGCTGGATGAATATCGCCAGCAAGTTGCGGAAGTGATCCAACCCAAACTTGAAGCCTTACCGCCTGAGGACTACACCACCATCGAGCGCACGGTGGAACTCTTCGATGCCCTGACCAATGACCTGATAGGAATTGCAACCAGAGAAAGTAGCTGATCACTTGTGTCCAGTGCGACAGCCGGACGATTTTTGAAACAACCCGCCAGCGTGTGGGCCATTACCTTTGCCACAGCGGTGTCCTTTGTGGGTATCGGCTTGGTCTCCCCTATCTTGCCCACCATCGCAGACGAACTGTCAGCGTCAGCCTTTGAGTCGATGCTGCTGTTTTCCTCGTATCTCTTTGTTACCGCCGGCACCATGTTTTTTGCCGGGTTCATCTCGACCCGTATCGGCATCAAAGCAACTCTGGTAACCGGGCTGGTGATCATTGTGGTCTTCGCCAGTCTGGCGGGACTTTCCGATACTATCGGCCAAATTATTGGCCTTCGTGCCGGGTGGGGCTTCGGAAACGCCCTGTTTGTCACGATGGCCCTAGCGGGTATTGTGGGCGCCGCCAATGGTGGATCAACGACCGCCATCATTTTGTATGAAGCCGCATTAGGCATGGGAATGGCACTCGGGCCGCTCGTGGGCGGTAGCTTGGGCACCATTTCCTGGCGTGCCCCATTCTTAGGCACGGCACTGTTAATGGCACTGGCAGCAACGACGGTGGCCGTCTTCCTCAAGCCACTCCCGAAACCCGCTGACATGCCAATCTCGGTGGGCTTCACCGCCCTACGGCATCGCCCGCTTCTCGTGTGGTCGGCCGCCTCACTGTGCTATAACTTCACGATTGTCTGTTTGCTGGCCTATGCCCCACACGCCCTGGCTGCTGCCGCCGAAGCCTCCGGAGCCGACTATTCTTCCTTGAGCCTCGGGGTGGTATTTTTCGGTTGGGGTAGCGCCCTGGCGATCTGCTCGTTACTGCTGCCCAGACCACTTGTGCAGTACCTGGGATTCGTGCCTGCCATCCTGCTCGTGCTGC
>JAJUIX010000127.1 GCA_029267455.1 Enteractinococcus sp.
ATCAAAGCGTCATCACCCAGATACAACGCATAGGTGGCGACATCTTCATCGGCTTTGAGGTCGGCCTCAATGATGTCTTCCGGGGTCAGCGCATTGCCCGCGGAAATCCGTGTGGCGGAATCGGCTGAAGCGAAACTCATAGGTGCTTCACTCCTTCAGACTTGGTGTAGTAGGTCGCGTGACGAAACGCTTTCCCCTTCGAGGACTCAAAGAATCCTCCCTTAGAATCTGGGTCCGAGCTCGAGATGCAGTCGGCTGGCACCACCCATACCGACGTGCCCTCATTGCGACGGGTGTAGAGGTCGCGTGCGTTGCGCAGCGCCATGGTGTCATCAGGTGCGTGCAGCGATCCTGCATGGACGTGAGACAGACCGCGCGATGAACGAACGAACACTTCGTAGAGCGGCCATGAGGCGTCAATATTTTGTTCTGACATGTTGTTAGGCTCCAATCAGCTGACGATCAGCAGCGTCTGCGTTCCGGCGAGCTTGTTTTTCTGCGTAGGCGGCGGCCGCTTCACGCACCCAAGCACCGTTCTCATGGGCTTCGCGACGATGCTGCATGCGTTGGACGTTGCAAGGGCCCTTACCCTTGATCACGGTCATGAATTCGTCCCAGTCCAGTTCGCCAAAGTCGTAATGACCGCGTTCTTCATTCCATTTCAGGTCGGGGTCCGGCAGGGTCAAGCCCAATGCTTCGGCCTGCGGCACGATCATATCGACGAAGCGCTGGCGCAGCTCGTCGTTCGAGAAGCGTTTAATATTCCAGGCCATGGACTGCTTGGAGTTTGGTGAATTATCGTCCGGTGGACCAAACATTTGCAGCGCTGGACCGTAGAAACGGTTGACCGCATCCTGGGCCATAGCTTTTTGCTCTGGTGTGCCATGGGAGAGTTCGTAAAGAATTTCCCAACCTTGCCGTTGGTGGAAGGACTCTTCTTTACAGATCCGCACCATAGCGCGGCCATAGGGGGCATACGATGCGCGGCACAGTGGCACCTGGTTCTGAATGGCAGCACCATCAACGAGCCAACCAATGGCTCCAACATCAGCCCACGTCAACGTCGGGTAGTTGAAGATGGAGGAATACTTGGCGGTGCCATCGAGTAGCTGCTGAACCATTTCATCGCGCGAGATCCCCAGGGTTTCAGCCGCGGAGTACAGGTAGAGGCCGTGGCCTGCTTCGTCCTGCACTTTGGCCATGAGGATCATTTTGCGCTTCAGGGATGGTGCACGAGTAATCCAGTTGGCTTCCGGCTGCATCCCGATGATTTCGGAGTGTGCGTGCTGGGAGATCTGACGGATCAGGGTCTTGCGGTAGCCCTCGGGCATCCAGTCGCGAGGCTCAATGCGCGAGTCCTCGGCGATGATCTGGTCGAACCGTTCTTGGCCCGCCCGCTCGTCATCAAGATTACTGACGGGGGCATCGGAGTGCATTGACGTTGTAGACATATAAGACACCTCGCGACGGATAGTTTTTCAACAAGTTATGCAACTGTGAGTAGCGCTCTAATTACCGAACGTTCAGTCAGTATAGAACAGAAACGTGAGGTGCGCAACTCACGCAAGTCACCGGTGGCATGTAAGCCAGTCATCCGGCCTGCGTCATGTTGGACAACCTGCCATGCCACGTCAGACGGTTTTACCAAGATGAGATTTGACGCACCTCACACAAATCATTACCGTATGAATGGTCAGTAGATAATTATATAGCTCACATTCGGAGATTTCTATGTCACACGTCGTTGGCACCAACAGTGCTTCACCCGATGCTACTTCTGACATCAAGCGGGGACAGTTTGGTCCGCACGATCATCCTCGCTTGGGATTCGATAGAACCTCCGAATGGTTAGGCGTGACAATCACCGAATACGCGCCGGGATACGCCAAAGGCCAGATGCAGGTACGTGAGGAAATGCTCAACGGCTTTGAAATCGCCCACGGCGGTATGGTCTTTGCCTTTGCAGACACCGTATTCGCCTGGACCTGTAATCACCCCGACGGGGATGGCTCCACGATCACCGTCGCGCAGGGAGTGGATGTGAATTTCCTGTCTTCGCCCGTGGTCGGCACCGTCCTCACCGCCGTCGGGAGTACCCGGGCGAGCGCCGGACGATCGGGTCTATGTGATGTCACGGTCTACGACGAAAACGAAAATTTAATCGCCGAGTTTAGAGGCAGATACCGGACGATCCCGAACCCGCGCCAATAATCACCTCACATCAGCGATTCACCGAAACCAAAGGACATTCCATGACTAGCAATAGTGTTGCATCCTTAGCCCCAGAGATTCCCCAGCCCTGGACTCCGCCAGCGCCCCCAGCGGATCGCAGCCAGCTCGATGCTGAGGAACTCTACAGTCGTGCAGAAATTGAAGAACTCCAGTTCGAACGTCTGCGCTGGACGCTACATCACGCTTATAATAATGTTCCTGCCTACCAAGAGCTCTATGATGCCCACGGCGTGCATCCTAGCGATTTCAAATCCCTCGAAGACCTGAACCTCTTCCCATACATTGACAAAGAGTTTTTGCGGAAGAACTACCCGCTCAAAGCACTCGCTGTCCCGATGAAAGACATCCGCCGCATCCACGCTTCCTCGGGCACAACGGGTCAACCAACCGTAGTGGCCTATACCGAAAATGACCTAGAACTGTGGGCCTCGCTGGTCGCCCGGTCGATGCGCGCATCCGGTGTGAAACCCGGCTGGAAAGTCCACAACGCCTATGGTTACGGGCTCTTCACCGGCGGACTCGGAGCACACTACGGTGCCGAACGCTTAGGCTGCCCCGTCATCCCGATGTCCGGTGGCCAAACAGAAAAACAGGTCCAAATGATCACGGACCTTGAGCCCGAAGTCATCATGTGCACCCCGACCTACCTGCTGACCCTGGCCGATGGGTTCCACAAAGCAGGCATCGATCCTCGCAGCACCTCATTGAAGGTTGCTGTACTGGGTGCCGAGCCATGGACCGAAGGCATGCGCCAAGAAATCGAGAGCCTCTTTGATCTCAAGGCGTGCGATATCTACGGCCTGTCAGAACTGATGGGCCCCGGGCTGGCCGGTGAAACCGTGGACACCCAAGACGGCTGCCACATCTGGGAAGACCACTTCCGCCCAGAAATCATCGACCCGGTCAGCGGTGAAGTGTTGGCAGACGGCGAATCAGGCGAGCTGGTTCTGTCGACGCTCACCCGTGAAGCCATGCCGATCATCCGGTTCCGCACCCATGACCTGACCAGCCTCTCCCCGGGGACTGCTCGTGCAGGCCATCGTCGCTTGAACCGCATCACGGGGCGCTCAGATGACATGATCATCCTGCGCGGGGTCAACATCTTCCCCACCCAGATCGAAGAGCTGGCCCTGGAGATCGACTCCCTGTCACCACACTTCACCTTGGAAATCACGCGTCCGAACCGGATGGACGAAATGACGATCAAGATCGAACGCCGTAAATCAGCGAGCCGGGCTGAGGCTGAAGCCGGTGGCAAACAGTTGCTTTCGCAGATCAAAACCCGAATCGGGTGCTCCTGTAAGATCGAAATCAACGAACCAAATACGCTGGCCCGATCTTCAGGCAAACTCCGTCGCATTTACGATCTGCGGGATCACAGCTAACAACATCCTCCGCTATGCGCCTGCCTTGGATCGGCCGACTGTGGCCCTTCCAAGGCAGGCCACCGTACGATACTGAATGCATTATGATCGCTGATGTAACGCCTATGGCTTTCATTTGAGGAGCTTGAATGACTACTTCACCTACTCCCACTCAAGCCGCACGACGCGGCAGACCCGGGTATGATCGACAGACCCTGGTCGATCTGTGTGTGAAAGTCTTCAACCGTCACGGATATGAAGCCACCAGCATGGGCATGTTGGCCACCGAGCTTGGTATTTCGAAATCAGCGATCTATCACCACGTCAAAACCAAGGAAGAGATCCTCAAAAGCGCGCTCGACGAGGCCCTCGATGGGCTCGAAGACGTCATGGATGAGGCCGAAAATACCGAAGGTTCCGCGCGCACAAAGATCGAGGCACTCATTACCGGTGCCGTTCAAGTCCTCATCAACCGACAACCCTCGGTGACCCTCTTGCTCCGACTGCGCGGCAACTCCGACGTCGAAAAGGAAGCTTTGCGCCGCCGTCGACAATTAACCACCCGACTGGCGGTGCTGATCGCTGACGGACAAACCGAAGGATCGGTCCGTGAGACCACGAGCGCAAAAGTCTTAGCTCGCTTGCTTTTCGGGACCATCAACTCGCTGGTCGACTGGTATGACTCAGAAAAATCCGCCGGGGCCCAACAGACCGGAGAGGTCCTGGTCGATCTGATCTTCCAGGGCATCCACAACCCATAATCTCCCGCGCTCCAGGGATCTTACGGAGATACGTCTGCCCTGCTAGGGCTTGTTGTTCGCCGATCAGGAGTAGCGGATTGCCTTATTGCTACAGGGCTGATTGGGTCAGCGCTGCTTGTTCCGCATGGGAAATAAAGGATTGAAAAATCAGACGACGATGCTCCTCATTTGCTGAAGCTTCTTCGGGGTGCCACTGCAGCCCGATGACCCATGTTTTCTCTTCGTGCTCTATGGCTTCGATGCTGTTGTCATGAGCGTATGCTGTCACGGTTAATCCCGCACCGGGCTGGTCCACCGTCTGGTGATGGGCACTGCGAACACCGATGGTTCCAGCACCTCCCAGAATCTGCGCGATCTGGGAGTCCGGCACCAGTTCTACTTTTTCGTCCATGAACCCCATGTCCCCATCCCCAAGGTCCATGCGGTGTCCTTCGATATGCTCC
>JAJUIX010000014.1 GCA_029267455.1 Enteractinococcus sp.
CACAATGTCGCGGGCACGAAAGTACTGCAGATACGCGGCCTGCTCGCTCGGACTGCCGCGTTGTACCAGGGTGTGTCGGTTAATCGGCGATGATAAGCCGGTGCCGCGCTGGTCCAGCATCAGCACCCGGTAGTGTTTGAGGGCCGCGGCCAGCCACCCGCCCGCGCGCGCCGGCCGTGAGCCTTTTCCCCCGGGACCACCCTGTAAATACAACAACCATGGCTTGTCTTGGCCATCTGCGGTACGGTACTCCCGGGCATAGACGGTGATCTGTTCTCCCTCGGGTGCACTATGGTCGAGCGGGACGGTGAAGTGGTGGTCGATGACACCGGTTCCATCCTGCATCCAGGCGATTGACCCTGCGGTGTGAGTGGCTGGCATCGTGGCTCCTCGCGCGAAACTGGTGGATAGGTTCGTGCCTTGAGTCTAACGCTGCCCAGCATCGCGGAGGGCGGCCCCGTCGAGGCGATAGGTCGTCCAACCATCCATCGGATGTGCACCAAGTGACTCATAGAACTCGATGGCCGGGGTGTTCCAGTCCAGCACGGACCATTCGAATCGTCCGTACCCGCGTTGCACGGCGATCCCCGCCAGATGCAGTAGCAGCTTTTTGCCGTAACCGCGCCCCCGCATTTCGGGTATCACAAACAGGTCCTCCAACCAGATACCGTGCACACCCTCCCAGGTCGAATAGGTTTCAAACCACACGGCAATCCCCACGACTTGACGTTGGCCCGCCACAACGTCGTCGACGACGTGACAAAACACCCGCGGATTGGGCCCGAACAGGTGCTGGTGGAGCAGTGCTTCGGTGTTGTGGACCGCATCGGGTTCCTTTTCGTACACGGCCAACTGCTGGATGAGGTCAAGAATTGCCGGCACATCCGCTGGCCTCGCTTCGCGGATGGTGCCGATAGCCATCGTCGTGTGAGGTTCTGTCATAGGGGACTCCTTGTGGTTAAAGGGCTGGTGTGCCAACGGACAGTGTCGTTATTGCAGGGGAGCCCTGTTCATTGGAGGCCTCCAGGTGGACCACGGCGTTGATCGCGTAATCATGGTTCCCCTCGGGGTCAACCAGCACTTGAGATACCAGCCAGTAGTCGTCAGCTTGTGCACCGACATCGGTCATTTCAGCTTCGGTCAGTTCGGGCTTGGTTTCTACGCGGAAAAATTCGGGCGCCCGAGCTGCCGGGGAGTCATCCAGGTCTTCGTATGTCCCGAAGTAGTCGTCGAGTGCATCGGCCCAGTTGTCCGAGGTGAATGGGATGGCGCCGTCGGGCAGATAGTCGAGGGCTTCGAGTCGAGACTCTTGTTCGTCGCCGAAAAGTTGCACTCGGTGGAACATCGCGTTGCGCAGCATGACCGTGAACACGCCGACGGTGTCGGTTAGCTTGGGCGGTTCTGGCGGGGTAATCGACTCGTGATCGGCAATGAGCTGGTCGACGTCGTCGGCCATCATGTGCTCCCACTCTTCCAGCAGTGAGGAGTCGGTGGTGACGATGATGGTTTCCAACCAGTCCTGCAGCAGGTCGAGATCTTCGGTGCGCAGCTCCTGGGGCACGGTCTGACGTAGAGCTTTCGCGGCGTCGGTGAGGTATCGCAACAGGACCCCTTCGGAGCGAGCGATCCCATAATAATTCACGTAATCGCCGAAGCCCATGGCGCGCTCGTACATATCCCGCACGATCGATTTCGGCTGTAATTCGAACTCTGCCAGCCACGGGGCGCCCTGCCGATAGATTTCAAACTGCTGGTTTAACATCTCGGCCAGCGGTTGCGGGTACGTGAGTTCATCGAGCACTTTCATACGCTCGGTGTACTCATAACCATCAGCGCGCATCCGCGCCATTTCCTCATCGCGAATCTTACGCAACTGGGCGTTGAGCACCTGGCGTGGTGGTTCCAGCGTCGCTTCAATGATCGAGACCACATCGACCGCATACGTGGGCGACTCGATATCCAGCAGTTCAAAGGCAGCCAGCGCGAAGGGACTCAGCGGCTGGTTCAGTGCGAAATCCGGTTGCAGGTCGACGGTGAGCTCTAACTTATTGCCCCACTCGTCGGGTTCATCGTTGACCACGACGACGTCGGTGACCAATAATTCGCGCAGGATCCCGATCGCACGTCGCTGAAGTGCCGCTTTGGACGCCTTCGTCTCGGCCGAGCGCAGGATCATTCGACGCACGGCGGTCACCGGATTGCCGGGTCGCGCCAGAATGTTCAACAGCATTGAGTGGGTGATACGCATTCGGGAGACCATCGGCTCGGGTTCGGCGGCCACGAGTCGATCAAATGTCCCCTTTGACCACGACACGAACCCCTTGGGCGGGGTCTTCTTCGGCTGAGATTTGGACGACTGCGCGATGCGGCGGGCACGCTCCTCCGGATTCTTGATGTTTGCGAACTTCTCAGCGGCCTTTGCTTCGGCCAGCTTATTTTCGATGACGTGCTCAGGGGCCTGGACTACCACGGTCCCGGCTGTATCAAAACCGGCTCGTCCGGCGCGCCCAGCGATCTGATGGAACTCCCTGGCATTGAGATGCCGCTGCCTCTGGCCGTCAAATTTGGACAACGCTGTGACGAGCACGGTGCGAATCGGCACATTAATTCCCACGCCCAGGGTGTCGGTACCTGAAATAACCTTTAGCAGGCCTTCCTGGGCAAGACGTTCCACGAGGCGACGATATTTCGGGAGCATCCCGGCGTGGTGCACGCCAATGCCCTGGCGAATCAGCCGGTTCAACGTCTTGCCGAAACCGGAGCTGAATCGGAAATCTTTGATGAGCTCGGCGATCCGATCTTTTTCGGCGCGGGTAGCGACCGAAAGTGATGCGAGATTCGAGGCCTGCTCGACCGCATCCAATTGTGAAAAGTGCACGATGTAAATCGGCGCCAGATCAGATTCGACCAGGTGTTCGACTTGCTGTTGCACCGGGATCTCGGAGTACTCAAAGTACAAGGGGATCGGCCGGGTTGCAGACGCCACGGTCACGGTTTCGCGTTCCGTCCGTTCAGTGAGCGATTTCTCGAAAAAGGTCGTATCCCCCAGGGTCGCCGACATCAGCACAAACTGTGCCTGGGGCAGTTCGAGCAGCGGCACCTGCCATGCCCAGCCGCGCTGTGGATCCGAATAAAAGTGGAACTCATCCATCACAACCGGGCCGACTTCCAGTCCGGACCCTTCCCGCAGTGCATAGATCGCCAGAATTTCTGCGGTGCAACAAATAATCGGGGCATCCGGGTTAATCGCTGTATCGCCGGTGACCATGCCGACATGCTCGGCGCCAAAGACCTCAATCAGATCGAAAAACTTTTCGGAGACGAGCGCTTTAATCGGTGCGGTGTAGTAGCTGGTTTGCCCGTGAGCCATCGCGTAGAAGTGTGCGGCCAGCGCGACCATGGACTTGCCCGAACCCGTCGGGGTTGCCATAATGACGTTTTTACCGTCGGCCAGCTCGGTGACCGCCTCGTCTTGGGCGGGGTACAATTCAATACCTCGATGACGGGTCCATTCAACGAACCGGTCATAGAGCAGCACCGGCTCAAGTTCTTCGCCGCGGTCAGGATCAGGAATAAAATCAGTCAGTTGCACCTAAACCATCCTAGTACGCTGACCATTTGACCCCGGCTGAACAAACATTGCGATTCATAACGCCACCCTATTTGACCTGGCGGTCAGCGGTTTAGGCTTGGGCTATGGAAAATTTCGTATGGGATCCTGCCCAGTATGCGCACTTTGCGGGCCACCGCGCCAGACCATTCGTAGACCTGACCAATGCCGTACAACTCGAGGCACCGAAACGGGTCTTCGATATGGGCTGCGGCCCAGGCAATATGACCGTGACCTTGGCAGATCGATGGCCTGACGCCCAAATCACCGGGTACGACGCCTCCGCCGAAATGATTGAAGACGCCCAGCGGCTAGTAGAAAATGCCGACGAAGACGCCTATGCCAACGTCTCCTTTGCCCAGCAGGAAGCTGCCTCCTGGACCCCGCCTGCCGATACCGATGTGATTATTTCCAACGCCATGTTTCAGTGGATCCCGGACCACATCGACGTCATCAGCGGCTGGTTAAAAGCACTGAAGCCCGGGGCGTGGTTTGCGATGCAAGTCCCCGGCAATAGTGTGGCCCGCTCCCACCAATATATTGGGGAATTAGCTGCCGAACCGAAGTTTTCGGTTGCCAAAGACACCGCCTACACCGGAGAGACGGTGCATTCGGTCGAAGAATATACGCACATGCTGCTTGAACACGGTTTCCGACCTAATGTGTGGGAAACCACCTACCACCAGGTACTGTCGGGCCCCGACCCCGTCTTTGACTGGGTCAAGGGTGCCGCGCTACGGCCCGTGCTGCAAAAACTCGCCGAACACGACGAGGCGCACGGAACCAACCTGCACGATGCTTTCGTGCTGCGCTATAAGGCTGAGATGTTAGCGGCCTATCCGCCCTATGTGGGTCCTGACGGGCAGGAAGTCACCATCTACCCATTCCGCAGGATCTTCGTCGTCGGACACAAAGAACTCGATTACTTTATCTAGTCCGCGGGTCCTCGAAAAACCGGTTGAGGACCCGCGGGAGGCTCAATAATTTTTCGTATTCGCGTGGCTTACCAGCCGCGTTGCCGCCACTCGTCGAGGTGGGGGCGCTCATGACCAAGTATCGTTGGGCCGCCGTGTCCGGGCAGGATAACGGTGTCATCGTCATACACGGCAAAGATTCTTTCTGTGACATCGGTCAAAAGCGAGTCAAAACGTTCCGGATCGTCCCAGGTATTGCCTACCCCGCCGGGGAACAGTGAATCCCCCGAGAAGATGATGGTCGGTTCGTCACCGTTTGGCACATACACGAGCGCCACCGAGCCGGGGGTATGGCCGCGCAATCCAATCACGTCGAGTTCAATACCGGGGAACTGTGCCTTATCGCCATGCTGAAGTTCTACCTTGGCCTGGATACCGGTCGCCTCGCGGATCGCTTCGGCATCCGGAGCCCCCGCAGAGGTTGGCACCTTGGTCCGGTCAACGATTTCTGGCAGCGCACGAATGTGGTCCCAGTGTTCGTGGGTCGTGATGACTGACACCAGGTCAAGGTCGCACGGGGTATCAACGGTTGCTGATTCGACCAGTTCCATGATGGCGTCTGGCTCATCAGCAGCATCGATCAGTACCTGAGCACCCGTGGTTTTCGAAGTAATCAGGTACACGTTGTTATCCATCTCGGAAACCGATCGGGTGCGGATGGTGACCTGAGGCAGGTCGTATAAAACCTTGATGGGACCGATAGTTGGCGACGTTTTGGACATGACCGCTAATTTACACGTTCTATAGGATTGTTGCGAATAGCCTATGGGTTTCAGTTTCCTTAGCTTTAGGCGAAGACTAAGCGGGGTTTCACCAGCAAATCAGTGCTTCAGCCAGAATTGAACTATTCTGGGAGTCTAGTTTTTTTACTGTCTTCATTGACTCGAGGGACTGAGTACTTGACCACCACACAGAACGTTGACGGCTCACAAGGCCAACAACACTCCAACAGCCGGGCACCGCAAACACCTCAAGCTGAGACCACGGCTGGTACCAACGATTCCCAGCGGATCGTTGTGCAAGGAGCGCGTGAACATAACCTAAAAAATGTGAATCTCAGTATTCCACGTGACGCGTTCGTCGTATTTACCGGACTGTCCGGCTCCGGAAAATCCTCGCTGGCCTTCGATACGATCTTTGCCGAAGGACAGCGCCGCTATATCGAATCGCTCTCCTCGTATGCGCGCATGTTCCTGGGCCGAGTCGATAAACCCTCCGTAGATTTCATCGAAGGGCTGTCTCCGGCCGTTTCCATCGACCAGAAATCCACGTCGAAAAACCCCCGTTCCACCGTTGGGACGATCACCGAAATTCACGACTACATGCGTCTGCTGTGGGCGCGCATCGGCGTGCCCCACTGCCCCGAATGTGGTGAGCCCGCCTCTCACCAGACACCGCAGCAAATCGTCGATCAGCTGCTGGAACTTGAAGAGCGTACGCGCTTCCAAGTCCTTGCACCGGTCGTACGTGGGCGTAAGGGCGAGTTCGTCGACCTCTTCACCGACCTGTCGACCCAGGGGTTCTCCCGGGCCATCGTCGACGGGGAACAAGTCCATCTTTCGGATCCACCAAAGCTCCAGAAGCAGATCAAACACAATATTGCGGTCATTGTGGACCGCCTGGTGATCCGAGACGGTATCCGGCAACGTCTGACCGACTCCATCGAAACCGCCCTAGAACTGGCCGAAGGCGTCGTAGTAGTCGATTTCGTCGACGTCGACGCCCAGATCGACCCCGAAGTCCGAAACACGGGGGAGTGGACCGCAGTTGATGCGGACGGGCGGGCTAAGTACCGGTCGTTTTCGGAGAAACTCTCGTGCCCGAATGGCCACGTGCTGAACATCGATGAAATTGAGCCGCGCTCGTTTTCCTTTAACAACCCGTTCGGTGCGTGCTCAACGTGTACCGGTATTGGTTCACAGCTACAGGTCGATGAAGAACTTATCGTGCCTGATCCAGATCAGTCGCTAGCCGAAGGCGCCATCGCCCCCTGGGACATCGGGAAGCGGACCAGGGAATACTGGCAACGACTGATGTCGGGGCTTGCAGACGAAGTCGGTTTCTCGATGGACACCCCATTTAAGAAACTTTCCAAAGCAGCCAAGAAAGCTCTGTTGCACGGTAAAGATTTCAAGGTCAAAGTGTCCTACCGCAATCGCTGGGGTCGTGAACGCCGTTACACCACAGGCTTTGAAGGCGTCATCGACTATGTCAAGCGCAAACACGATGAGGCTGAATCCGACCAAGCCCGGGATCGTTACCGGTCATATATGCGCGAAGTAGCTTGCCCCGCTTGTGGGGGAGCGCGTCTAAACCCGACGTCATTGTCCGTGATGGTTGGTGGCAAATCGATTGCTGAAGTATCGGCCATGCCGATGCAAGACACCATCGATTTCATGCAGCAACTTGAGCTGTCGGAACGAGACGCCAAGATCGCCGATCAGGTGCTCATCGAAATTAACGCGCGTCTCCAGTTCCTGCTGGACGTGGGTTTGGACTATCTCAACCTGGAGCGTCCTGCCGGAACGCTGTCGGGTGGTGAGGCTCAGCGCATCCGACTGGCTACCCAGATTGGTTCTGGACTGGTCGGGGTGCTCTATGTGCTCGATGAACCCTCCATTGGGTTACACCAGCGCGACAACCGCCGGCTGATCGAAACCCTGCAGCGCCTGCGTGATCTGGGTAATACCTTGATTGTCGTTGAGCACGATGAAGAGACCATTGCCGAAGCTGACTGGATCGTAGACATCGGACCCGCTGCCGGGGAAAAGGGTGGTTACATTGTCCACTCCGGTTCGGTTCAGGGGCTACTCGAGAATACCGACTCATTAACCGGTGACTATCTGTCTGGACGCAAACAAATCCAGATTCCACCGAAACGACGCCCGGTCGACGCAAACCGTCAGTTAGAAATCGTGGGCGCTCGGGAAAATAACCTGAAGAATGTCTCCGTGGAATTCCCCTTGGGCGTGTTTACTGCCGTCACCGGTGTCTCGGGGTCCGGTAAATCGACACTGGTCAATGAGATCCTGTACAAGGTCTTAGCCAATGAGCTCAATAATGCCCGGCACGTACCGGGTCGGCATCGTCGCGTCAATGGACTCGAACACCTCGATAAGGTCGTCCACGTCGATCAATCACCAATTGGACGAACTCCGCGCTCGAATGCGGCAACCTACACTGGCGTCTTCGACCACATCCGGAATCTGTTTGCCGATACACCAGAAGCGAAGCTGCGCGGTTATAAGGCCGGCCGATTCTCCTTCAACGTCAAAGGTGGACGCTGTGAGGCCTGCGCGGGTGACGGTACCTTGAAGATCGAAATGAACTTCCTGCCTGACGTCTACGTGCCATGCGAAGTCTGCCATGGAGCTCGTTACAACCGCGAGACACTTGAGGTCGAATACAAGGGCAAGAACATCTCCGAGATCTTAGACATGCCCATTGATGAGGCAGCCGAGTTCTTCGCGCCGTATCAGCGTATCGCCCGACACCTCAACACCCTCGTGGATGTGGGGCTTGGGTATGTGCGACTCGGACAACCTGCCACCACGTTATCGGGTGGTGAAGCGCAACGTGTCAAACTCGCCACCGAGCTGCAACGCCGTGCGACCGGTAAATCCGTGTATGTCTTGGACGAGCCGACCACCGGTTTGCACTTCGAAGACATCCGCAAGCTGCTTGTGGTGCTCAACCGTCTGGTGGAAAAAGGCAACACCGTCATCACGATCGAACATAACCTCGACGTCATCAAATGCGCCGACTGGGTCATCGACCTTGGACCAGAAGGTGGTTCCGGCGGCGGTGAAATTGTCGCCACCGGGACTCCGGAACAGGTCGCGGAAGTGGAAGCCAGTCATACCGGCAGGTTCTTAGCGGAAGTGCTTCGCGCATAACATTGTAGAATCAATGAGTCCGCATCCAATGACGCTGCCTTCACTCGGCAGGGAGGGTATCTATGGCAATCGGTGAAAGTGGGATGGTGCGCTCTGCTGTGCGCACCATGATTCGGCTCGGAGCGCGCCCCGACATGACGGGGTTCGAACATGTCCCACAGACCGGTGGTTTCATCGTTGCCAGCAACCATCTGTCATTTCTGGACTCGGTTATCATCCAGGCAATGTTGCCACGACAAGTTCGTTTCTTTGCCAAAGCAGATTACTGGTCCCAACCGGGACTCAAAGGCAAGATCATGCGCGGCTTTTTTGACGCGGTCGGATCCATCCCGGTCGAACGCGGTGACCAGTCCGCCTCGGTCAACGCTCTGACGCAGTTGGTCGATTTCATCGAAGCCGGCGACGGCGTGGGTATTTATCCCGAGGGCACCCGCTCCCGTGACGGCCGGTTGTACCGTGGCCGCACCGGAGTCGGCTGGCTTGCGCTGACGACCGGCGCACCCGTGGTGCCCGTCGGGCTGATTGACACCGATAAATTGCAACCGCCCGGGAAACGCGTGATCATACCCCGCAAATTTCAAATCCGCGTCGGCGAACCGGTCCACGTCGAAAAGCTCGGTCCCAAACACGGTTTACCGATTCGACGCAAAACCACCGACTTGGTTATGGAAAAGATTGCCGAACTGACCGGACAAGAACGCGTGGACTCGTATAATAAGAGGCCAGACGAAACGGCCTCCTAACCGAATAAGGAGAGCTCAACACCTTGGCTGATCCAGCCTCATACCGGCCCAAAACCTCGGATATCCCTACCGATCCGGGTGTATACCGCTTTAAAGACCCCCACGGCCGCATCATTTACGTCGGGAAAGCCAATAACCTACGCTCCCGTCTGAGCTCCTACTTCGTCAATCCCAATACGCTGCCACCCAAAACCCGCACCATGGTCCACACCGCGGCCGCCGTCGAATGGACCGTCGTGGCTTCCGAGCAAGAAGCCATCCAGCTGGAATACACCTGGATTAAAGAGTTCACCCCGCGGTTCAACATCATGTACCGTGACGACAAGTCTTACCCTTATCTTGCCGTCACGATGAATGAAAAGTACCCGCGGGTGATGGTCATGCGCGGAGACAAACGCAAAGGGGTTAAATACTTCGGTCCCTTCCACCCGGCGAAAGCCATCCGAGAAACCGTGGACCGGATGCTGCGGGTCTTTCCCGTCCGCACGTGTTCTGCCGGAGTCTTTCGCCGCGCCCAACGGGCCAACCGCCCATGTCTGATGGGATACATCGACAAATGTGCGGCTCCGTGTGTGGAGCGTATCTCGCAAGAAGACCACTACGCGCTGGCCGAAGATTTCGTGGCGTTTATGAGCGGCGATGTCCGCCCTTACCTACGAGAACTTGAACACCAGATGCAGGAAGCAGTGTCCGAGCTGCGATATGAGGATGCCGCACGCTACCGTGACGACATCGAAGCGCTCAAGAAGGTCTTTGAGCGTAACGCCGTGGTCCTGCCGGAAAACACCGAGGCCGATATCTTCGCCTTTGCCGAAGATGAGCTCGAAGCTGCCTTCCAAGTGTTCCATGTGCGAGACGGTCGTATCCGTGGTCAACGCGGCTGGGTCGTAGAAAAAGTCGACGACACGACGAAACCTCAGCTGGTCGAACAGCTGCTGTTGCAAATTTATGGGGACATGGAAGACACCGAGCGCATTCCTCGCGAAGTGCTCGTACCAGTTTTGCCCGAAAGTGCCGATGAAATCGAAACGTGGATGACGCAGCGTCGCGGCGCGAACGTGGACCTGCGAGTGCCCCAGCGCGGTACAAAGCGTCAACTACTCGAAACAGTTCAAGAGAATGCCGACGGCGCACTGCGACTTCACAAATCGCGCCGATCCGGCGACATCACCGCCAGATCAGCCGCGCTGCGTGAACTCCAAGAAGCACTGGAACTAGATCAGCCACTGTTACGCATCGAAGCGTATGATATTTCGCACGTCCAAGGCACCAATGTCGTGGGCTCCATGGTCGTGTTCGAAGATGGGCTGCCCAAAAAACGGGACTACCGAAAGTTCAACGTCACCGGCGAGGCTGCCCGCGATGATACAGCAGCTATGGATGACGTGCTGACCCGTCGATTCAAAAACTATCTGCGCGAACAATCCGATGCACCGGCGGTGCTATCCGGCGCCCTCGACCCTGAAGATGCTGAAACCAAAGAAGAACAGCGCAAGTTTTCCTACCCACCTTCGCTGGTGGTCGTGGACGGGGGACTGGCCCAGGTCAATGCGGCACAACAAGCCCTGCTGAATCTGGGAATTGATGATATCCCCGTGGTCGGTTTGGCCAAGCGTCTGGAAGAACTGTGGATCCCGGGCGACGAGTTCCCTATGGTTCTGCCCCGCACATCGCAAGGTCTGTACTTATTGCAGCGCTTACGAGATGAAACGCACCGCTTTGCCATCCAGGCTCATCGCGCCAAACGGTCGAAGTCCATGATCAATTCAGTCCTCGACACGGTGCCCGGGTTGGGTGCCAAACGCCGTCAGGATCTGTTGAAACACTTCGGTTCGCTCAAAAAAATCCGGCAGGCCTCCGTCGAAGAACTCCAGGCCGTTTCCGGTATCGGGCCGAAGATGGCCCAAACTATTTATGACACACTGTCCGAAGAGTCCACCACAAACGAAGAGGGTAAGCTACATCCATGACCTCTGACTATGAACCGGTCAAACCCGATACTGCCGAAGTTCTCATCATTACCGGCATGTCGGGTGCCGGACGAACCACCGCCGCTCACTCCCTAGAAGACCTAGGTTGGTACGTCGTCGACAACCTCCCACCGCAACTGTTTTCCACCATGGCCCAGTTAATCGGGAAAAACCCGGACACGCCGTTAAAACTGGCCCTGGTGGTTGACGTGCGCTCGAAAGAGTTCTTCGAATCCCTGCAAGAAGCCATGGCGCAATTGCGCACCGACGGTGCTGAGCTACGCGTCTTATTCCTGGATGCGTCCGACGAAGTGCTGGTCCGGCGCTTTGAAACGCTGCGTCGACCACACCCTCTCCAAGGTGATGGCTCAATCCTTGACGGCATCTCAGCAGAACGTGCACTCATTGCCCAGCTGCGTGAGCAAGCCGAAATGGTGTTGGATACCTCCGAATTCAACGTCCATGATCTCACCACCGCAACCACCGAATTGTTTACCGAATCCGGTCCGATTGTGATTCGACTGAACATCATGTCGTTCGGGTTCAAATACGGTGTGCCGCAGGACGCGAACTTTATTTCAGATGTGCGTTTCATACCGAACCCCCACTGGGTCCCAGCATTGCGCCCCTACACCGGCACAGATCAGCAGGTCTCCGACTATGTCATGGCACAGGCTGGGGTCAAAGATTTTATCGAAAGTTATGTCGATATGATGGAGCCGGTCATTGAAGGCTACCGAGCCGAGAATAAACACTATGCCACCTTGGCTTTCGGCTGCACGGGTGGTAAGCACCGCTCCGTATCCATTACCCAAGAAATCGCGAAGCGGTTAGAGGCTTTGCCGGGTGTGAAAATTCGGATTAGTCACCGGGATATGGGGCGCGAATGAGCATGCATTTCACCGGGCAGCTTCCGCTGACGCCCATCAACCGTCCTGAACGTG
>JAJUIX010000102.1 GCA_029267455.1 Enteractinococcus sp.
ATATGCCGGTGTCATTAACGTGATCGGGGCTCCAGGCGTAGTAAATATCCTTGCGACCACGTCGTATGCGATCATGACATCTGAGATTGGCCGGACGGCCCGGTGAGAAATGTTCAGTCCGTGGCATGCATAGTAGTCTGCGACGACTTGTCGAAATTCGTGAACTAAAGCTGAAGGCCGGTATCCCAAGGAAGCGCGACTCGCCCAGGTAGCTAATGCCCGACGAATGTTAGGTGACGGGGCGAAATCCATTTCTGCGACAAAACAGGGCAAAGTCTCGTGGCCGTTGAGGCGTTCAGGAAACATCGTCCACTTCATAGACCCTGCGGCACGCAAGGCAGCAATAGAAACATCACCAAGTATCTCGGGCATCTGTTGAGGCATGGCCCCAGCCTAGTCAGGCATACACAGCGAACTCTAGGTGCCAAGCGACAATGCTGGTGCCAGCTACTCGAATATACCCCCTACGTCCAGGGCATCCTAGACTTAGGGGCTATGACAGAGAATTCAGTGTTTGAAAGTCCCATAGTCAGTCGTCACCTATTCGGACCAGGTCCATGTAATCCGTACCCAGAAGCCCATATGGCGCTGAGCCTACCGTTGCTGGGGCACTTGGACCCAGCGTTTATTGATGCGATGGATGCCACCAGTGACATGCTACGGAAGGTATGGGGCACCCAGAACCAGCGAACGCTGCCGCTGTCCGCAACCGGTTCTGCCGGGATGGAAGCGGCCTTCGTCAATACGGTACGGCCCGGGGATGTCGTGGTCGTAGCGGTGAACGGCCTCTTTGGTGAACGTATGGTCGAAGTAGCGTCGCGTCATGGCGCTGACGTCATCGCTGTCGAACACGAATACGGTACACCTGTGGACGTTGAGCGGGTCGTGACAGCGCACCCAAACCCGCAGATCATTGCAGCAGTACATGCTGAAACATCCACCGGGGTGGTGTCAAATATTCAGGAGCTGGGTGCAAACAAAGGCGACGCCCTGTTGCTGGCTGACTGTGTCACGTCAATCGGCGGGATGCCTATCGAACTGGACGCGTGGGGTGTCGATATCGCATATGCCGGCTCGCAAAAGTGTCTGGGAGTTGCACCGGGACTTGCTCCGTTCACCATCTCTGAACGTGCGTATGAACGTCGAGTAGAGCGGCCAGCCAACTGGTACTTAGACCTAGGTTTGCTGGGTGGTTATGCCACCGGAAGTCCGGGCGGGCAACGAACTTACCACCATACGGCACCCACTGGCATGGTGGTCTCCCTGAAGGCTGGTTTAGAGCGTATCTTCGCTGAGGGTTTGGATGCGGTCTATACGCGCCATGCGGATGCCGGAAAAACACTGCAAGACGGATTAGAAGACATGGGATTGGCCCTATTTGCTGAGCAGGGGTCTCGTCTGGCGCAACTGACGACGGTTCAGGTACCAGACGGCATAGATTCCGCGGCTGTGCGTGGCTACCTGATGGCTAAATACAACCTGGAAATAGGTGCCGGCACCGGAGAATATGCGGCAAGAATCTGGCGCATTGGTCTGATGGGCCCCAATGCTACTGAAGCCAATGCTCACTTTGTACTGGCAGCACTACAAGACGCCCTCAAGAACGCATAGCCCCCTGGGGTGAGGCATTGGCGTGGTGGGACGACCGCGGCCCCACCACGTGCAACACACTTGTTAGAAATCGATATCGTCTTGGGTTTTTACAACCCGGTTGGACGAGTTGCCGTTGCGCTCGGCGACCTCGGCAACTGCTTGAGCTACGGCCGGTGAAACCTTGGTATTGAATACCGATGGAATGATATAGCTCGGATTCAGTTCATCTGCGGTAATGGTTTCGGAGATAGCATCTGCGGCAGCGACCAACATGTCCTCGGTGATGTTCGATGCGCCAGCATCCAGGAGTCCGCGGAAGAGCCCCGGGAAGGCCAACACGTTGTTAATTTGGTTTGGGAAATCTGATCGGCCCGTGGCCACCACGGCAGCGTGTTTGGAGGCGTCGGTTGGCAGGATTTCAGGGTCGGGGTTGGCCATGGCGAAGACGATAGCGTCGTCGTTCATTGCGGCGACATCCCGCTCGTCCAAGAGGTTTGGTGCAGACACGCCGATAAATACATCGGCGCCGACCATGGCTTCCTTCAAGGAGCCGGAGTAGCCTTCTTTGTTGGTATTATCCGCCAACCACTGGCGGTGTTCATCCCGCTGGGTGGTATTCGGTTCCAGCACACCATCTCTGCCGGCAGCTAGAATATGTTGTGCGCCAGAGGCCTGCAATAGGCGAATAATGGCGTGTCCCGCAGCGCCGACACCAGAAACGACGATCCGGATATCTTCAATCTTTTTCCCCACAACCTTTAGAGCGTTGTTCAAGGCAGCCTGGGTGACGATAGCGGTGCCGTGTTGATCGTCGTGGAAGACGGGGATATCGAGCTCTTCACGCAACCGAGCTTCGATCTCAAAGCAGCGCGGAGCCGAAATATCTTCGAGATTAATACCGCCATAGGCCGGGGCAATGGCTTTGACGATCTGGACGATCTCATCGGTATCGGTAGTATCCAGGGCAACTGGCCACGCGTCGACGTTTGCAAACTGTTTGAACAATACCGCTTTGCCTTCCATGACTGGCATAGCGGCTTCTGGCCCGATATCGCCCAGTCCTAATACTGCGGTTCCGTCTGTCACCACAGCAATGGTATTGCGCTTGATGGTCAGCTCACGGGCCCGTTGGGTATCTTTGGCAATAGCTTTGCACACGCGAGCGACACCCGGGGTGTAAGCACGTGATAGATCATCACGGTTGCGAACGTTGACCTTCGAGGTGGTCTGGAGTTTGCCACCCTGATGCATGTGGAAAGTCCGATCGGAGAGGCTGAGTACTTCAAAGCCTTCCTGGGCCTCAATAGTGTCCCGGATTTGTTGGCTGTGTGTCTTTCCTAGCGTGTTACAGGCCAAGTTGATGATATTGAATTCGTGGCTGGCGTCAACGATGTCAAGAGCGGTGATGGCGGCACCGGCTTCTGCAACGAGCGCAGTGAGGTCGCTGGTTGCGGTGAACGTGGAGGGGGCCTGTACTTTTACGATGATCGAATAGCCGGGGCTAGGTGTAGCCATGTTATTTGAACTCCTTGGCAGGTATACGTAGAACCATAACTATGGCCCTATCGGATTGTGATGGTACGAGCGGCTCGTGTGCACTACCTGGCGATCATGGGTAAATGACGACAGCACATGCAGCAGCACTGGCCTGGTAAGGCTCAAAGGCCACATGATTCGACATTGCAGACTACCACGCTCGCCCCCTGATCTGATAAGGGTTCAGACTTGTTGAGCCCGAATACTTGAAATATCTTGGAACCCCTGGTGTTTCATCGTGACCTGCATTACAGTTGACGCTTATCGGTGCTCCGACGAAGCAGTATCCGAAGCTCAACGGGCCTGACGGATTCTTTGACCCCGCAGAATCTGAGCCTGGACTCCACGTTGTATCTTAGGCGGCCTGCCTGACATTCGGTTCACAAGCCGAAGCTTGACATCTGCTGATACCAGCAGCGGATCCCACAGACCCAACTATTTACCCGCACGTTCGTGCCCGAGGTCTTTGAGGAGATTATCATGACTTCAGTTTCCAACACTTCATCGAATTCACCGCAACGCAACAACCCACCCCACTACTTCCATAGTTTCCCAGTTGGTGGTGCTGATCCAGATTTTGTCCCGACTGAACGTGCTAAGCCTGCGCTGTGCTCGATTCCTGTCCTGGGGAAAATGTTGCCCCAGTGCAAGTAGCGCCCCGGCGGCTCACTCGGTCGGCTCAGGGTGCCGTTAAGCTCCCATCGGAACATCGCGGAACAGTTGTAGGATGGAGACATTGTAGTGCTATGCCTGACGAGTAACGTGCAGGCTCAACAATGACCCAAGGACGCATTTACTTTGACCGATACCACTGGAAACCAGCCGAAGCATCGTGGAGATGCATCACGTTCCGATCGTCGAGACGGCGACCGAGGACGTCCCCAACGACAGGCGGGACGTCGCAACGCGAACCGTGGCAACCAGCGAGGCCGGTCAGAACGTGGCAGTGATCGACGTTCTCAACGGGGTAAGGGTCCCTACCGCGATAAAGGGCAGCGCCGTCCCCGTCAGGAAGAAGAAACTCACAAGCCACAACACAATCCAGCCGACCTTCGCTCAGCGAATCGACCGGACCGCGGGCGCTCGCCAGACATTGATGACGATGTCACGGGCCGCGAGTTAGATAAAAGCGTACAACGCGAATTGAGCACACTCGATGCAAACAACCGCCCGTGGGTGCAAAAACACCTCGTCATGGCCGGACGCTTACTTGACGAAGACCCAGAACTGGCTTTCGAACACGCTCTTGCTGCCTCCCGACGCGGTGGACGCCTAGCGGTGGTACGTGAAGCCGCGGGGATGACAGCATACGCTGCCGGAAAATTTTCCGAGGCACTTCGAGAATTTCGAACCTACCGCCGCATCAGTGGTGACCACGCGCACCTCCCCGAAATGGTTGATGCAGAGCGTGCCCTTGGGCGTCCTGATAAGGCACTCGAGCTGGCTGCTGAAGTCCCACGAGATAAACTGCCGGTGACTTCCAGAGTAGAACTCGCGATTGTCGTTTCGGCGATTCACCTAGACCAAGAAAATCCACAGGCTGCCGTCGAGGCTTTAGAAATTCCCGAATTGAACCCGCGACGCGGCTTCTCGTACTCGCCGCGGCTCTTCACCGCATACGCCGATGCTCTCTCAGCAGCCGGTCGAACCGAGGAAGCCAGTAAATGGCTCAAGCTGGCGGCCCGAGCCGAACGGGCATTGGGGCTAGACGTTGAACCTGAACCCGAGATTCTTGACCTCGGGGGCGACGAAGACGAAGCAACCCCGGCGCTTCGTGCTCGTGACGTCGTGCCTCCTGCGGAGCCAACAGACCGATCGGCCGCCAAAGGTGGCGACAAGTAGTTGGAGATGACCTTCTTCAATGGCTACGACGGCCTGTTGTGTGACCTCGATGGAGTGGTGTATGCCGGCGCAGAACCAATCGAGTCGGCAATAAATACCATCAATACCCTCATTGCACGAGGCATACCGGTTGCCTTCGTAACCAATAATGCCTCCAAATCCGCTACCGAAGTAGCCGACCGGCTCACCGCCATGGGGGTCGCTACCAACAGCAATCACGTGATGACCTCAGCTCAGGCTGTCGTTGACCTGTTGAAACACACCTATCAGCCCCAGAACGGACCGGTCCTGGTCACTGGTTCAGAACAACTCGCCGAGCATGTCCAAGCCGCTGGTTTTACCGTGACCTCCACGGCTGACGATTCTCCCCAAGTCGTCGTTCAGGGCTTCAACCCAAATTTGGGATGGCAAGACCTAGCGCAAGCAAGCTTTGCCATTCAACAGGGTGCCGGGTGGCTAGCCTCGAATCTTGACTTGACGATCCCGCTGGCCCAGGGAGTAGCCCCTGGAAACGGTTCGTTGGTCAATACCGTCGCCCAGGCCACTGGGACCCGACCGGAAGTTTCAGCTGGCAAGCCATCACCGGTCATGTTCTCCACCATGGCCAACAGATTTTCAATGCGTCA
>JAJUIX010000191.1 GCA_029267455.1 Enteractinococcus sp.
CCATCCCCGGCAGCCACCGCTCACGCTGTTCCTCATTACCCAGCAAGTAGATCGAACCCATTGCAAGATTCGCATGGACTCCAAGAAACGTGCAAACCGAGCCGTCAATACGTCCGAGCTCGCGCGACAGTAAGCCTGCTTGGCGACGAGAAAAGCCCGGAGCACCATAACCCTGAACGTAGCTACCAACGATCCCGAGTTCCTTGAGCGCGGGTAAAATCTCATATGGGAACTCGGCCCGCTCCCAATATTCATTGATCACCGGGTACACATGTTCAACACCGAATCGACGAATTTTGTCGCGCAGTGCGATTTCCCCTTGAGTCAGCTCCTGGTCGAGCATAAAGAAATCGGGGTGGTCAATCAGGTCATGGGTCTCCATCGCGGTAGGTTCCTCTCTACATCCCAGAAATCAGCAAGCCTTAGGTGACTCCGCTGAAAATACCGGCCCAGCATGCATTTCAAGTGCTCTTCGGAATGGGGCATCGTGCGGTTTCGCCCTGCCCGTTGCGGCATCGATCATGACCATGGTGGCTTCCGCATAGACACAAGGCTCATCCTGTTGAGTGACAAGTTGACCGAAGACAAAGGAGGTCGTGCCAATCCGCGGAACCCACACCCAAATGGTGGTGTCCTTGCCGTATTGTACTTCCTGCTTGAAGCTTGTATTCAGCGCTCGGATTACGCGCGTTGGTCCGCTGGCGCCCGGTGTGGTGCCCATCCACTGCTGTGTAGCACGAATGCGTGCTTCCTCAACGAGCGTCAAGATCCGAACGTGATTGACATGCCCGTTGACATCTTGATCAGACCAGCGGATTTGCACATCGATCGGGGTAGCAATTGGCTGGATCTGATCGAAATTCGACATGGCTCACGCTTTCGCAACGGACAGGGACTGACATTTATTGTTACTTACCCCAAGACCTACCGCAATGATCGCGACGCTCCCGTTGTTTAACACAGATATACCTCAAGTCGAGCCGTAGGTCAGGTCTATCGTTTCAAGGCCATCAGACACGGAAGATTTGCCCCTCCCCACACTGCTCAAGCTCTGCTAGGCTGATGGCCATGTCACGGTTTTCTATCCTCGGTTGGCCGGTGTTTCGCCAGGCCAAGTCAAAAGACAAGCTGGGGCGTGGGCCGACGGTCGAATCGCCCAAGTATCAGAACATGCGCCCTCGGACGGAAGACGCTGACAAAGTTGTCCAAAGCGTCTGCCCATACTGTGCAGTGGGTTGTGGTCAGCGCATTTATGTCAAGGACAACAAGGTCACACACATTGAAGGTGACCCGGACTCCCCGATTTCACGTGGCCGCCTGTGCCCGAAGGGTGCTGCGTCCGAGCAGCTAGTGAATACGCCTTCGCGTCAGAAAACCGTACTGTATCGTCCTCCGCGTGCCACAGATTGGCAAGAACTCGATCTCGACACGGCGATGGACATGATCGCCGATCGCTTCCTCGAAGCCCGCAAGAACCATTGGGAAGACTATGACGAGGAAGGCAAGTGGGTCAATCGCACCATGGGGATCGCTTCCCTGGGCGGGGCCACTATCGATAACGAGGAAAACTACCTCATCAAGAAGCTGTTTTCGGCTGCCGGAGCGGTGCAGATCGAGAACCAAGCCAGGATTTGACACTCCTCTACAGTTCCTGGTCTAGGAACTTCGTTCGGGCGTGGCGGTGCCACGCAGCCATTGCAAGATATGGCAAATGCTGACCTGATCGTCATTCAGGGTTCGAACATGGCTGAATGCCACCCTGTCGGCTATCAGTGGGTGACTGAAGCAAAAGCTCGTGGCGCTAAGATCATCCACGTTGACCCGCGCTTCACACGAACCTCCGCGGTGGCCGACAAGCACATCACGATCCGTGTCGGTACTGATATTGCGCTGTTGGGCGGAGTCATCCGCCACGTGATCGAAAACGATCTGTACTTCAAAGACTATGTCTTGCCGTACACGAATGCTTCGTTCATCATCTCCGACGACTATGAAGGACCCGAGGATCTCGACGGTCTCTTCTCAGGTTTCGATGAGGAGCTCCAGGGGTACAACAACGACACCTGGCAGTACGTCCACGATCCGGAAGAACCCGATGGGATCGCCAAGGATCCAACGCTGCAACACCCGCACTCGGTCTTCCAGATCCTGAAGCGCCACTACTCGCGGTACACCCCCGAGATGGTTGAAGACCTCTGCGGCATCAGTCAGGAAGACTTCCTCTACCTGGCAGATGCGTTTGCGGAGCATTCCGGTCGCGATAGAACCACCTGTATGGCCTATGCGCTGGGTTGGACCCAGCACTCGCTTGGGCCACAGTTCATTCGCACAGCATCAATTCTCCAGTTACTCATGGGCAACATGGGTCGGCCCGGTGGAGGCATCATGGCCCTCCGTGGCCACGCAAACATCCAGGGATCCACCGATATCCCGGCGCTATTCAATCTGCTACCCGGGTATCTTCCGTTTCCTGTCGCAGGCAAACATGACACGCTACAGGACTTCTTCAACAATGCGGTACCGAAAGACCAAAAAGGCTTCTGGTCCAACGGTGATGCCTACATGGTGTCACTACTCAAAGCCTGGTTCGGTGACGCGGCCACGGAAGAGAACGACTACGCCTACAACTATCTGCCACGTTTGAACGGTGCGCACGGCACGTACCAGACACTGATGCGCATGTTCGACAAAGGCGTGGACGGCTACTTTGTTCTGGGGCAAAACCCGGCAGTTGGATCGGCGAACGGTCGTATGCAACGGCTCGGTATGGCCAACCTGAAATGGATGGTCGTGCGCGACTTCCAGCAGATCGAAACCGCCACCTGGTGGCGGGATGGTCCAGAAGTCCAAACTGGTGAACTCAAGCCTGAAGAGATCGAAACAGAAGTCTTCTTCATGCCTGCGGCCAACCACACGGAAAAAGCGGGCACGTTCACCCAGACCCAGCGTCTCGTGCAGTGGCGGCATCAAGCCGTCACCCCACCCGGCGATGCCCGCTCCGAGTTGGAGTTCTTCTTCGACCTCGGCAACCGCATCCGGGAACGACTCAAAGACTCAACCGACCCACGCGACCGTCCGCTATTAGACATGACGTGGGACTACCCGGTTGATGAGAACGGCGAGCCTTCTGCTGAAGCAGTGCTTCGTGAAATCAACGGTTTCCACGTCACAGGTCCAGACGCAGGCAAACCACTCGATAACTTCAACCAGATGAAGGCCGATGGTTCCACCGCTGGCGGCTGCTGGATCTACACGGGTGTCTACGCC
>JAJUIX010000112.1 GCA_029267455.1 Enteractinococcus sp.
GCGCAAGACCGACGAAGCCCGTATGAAAACCGTGCTGTGGGTGACCCTCGAGGTGGTACGCCGGATCGGGCTGCTCATCCAGGCGGTCATGCCCGACGCAGCAACCAAGTTGCTCGACGCCCTGGGTATCGAAGCCTCTGCAGATGCCGGCAAGACTAATGCTTCCGGTCAGGGTCCTCGGTCCTATGCCGCCTGGGACGAGCAGCTTGCTCCGGGAACATCCATTGAGAAACCCACCCCGGTATTTCCCCGCCACGAAGAAGAAGACTAAGAAAGTAGAGCATTGAGCAATAACGTTTTAGATCTTGCGTTGATCCCCGGTGATGGCATCGGACCGGAAGTCACCGCTGAAGCACTCAAAGTGCTCAAAGCCGCCATCGGTGAAAACAACGTCACGACCACCGAGTACGGATTGGGCGCCGAGCACTGGCTGGCCACCGGTGAAACGCTAACCGATGAAACACTCGAAGCCATTCGTGAACACCAGGCCATCTTGTTTGGGGCGGTTGGAGCGGCACCACATGACACGCGCATCCCCTCCGGACTGTTGGAACGCGAAATCCTGCTCAAACTGCGCTTTGCTTTTGACCACGCCGTGAACTTCCGGCCATCGGTGCTCTACCCGGGGGCTGAATCACCACTGGCCAATCCCGGCACCATTGATTTCGTGGTCTTCCGGGAAGGCACCGAGGGCTTGTACGTGGGCAACGGCGGCTCGATGCGCACCGGCACACCGTTTGAGGTGGCCAACGAAACCTCGGTCAATACCGCCTACGGCGTCGAACGCGTGGTCCGTGCCGCGTTTGAATACGCCCAGCAGCGCGAACGCAAACACGTCACCCTGCTGCATAAACACAATGTGTTAGTCCATGCCGGGCACCTGTGGAACCGCATCGTCAACGAAGTCGGCGAAGAATTCCCAGACGTCACGCACGACTACCTGCACGTGGATGCGGCCATGATTTTCCTCACGACCGATCCGGGCCGGTTCGACGTCATCCTGACCGATAACATGTTTGGCGATATCGTGACCGACCTCGCCGCGGCCGTGACCGGTGGTATCGGCCTGGCCGCCTCCGGTAACCTCAATATCACCGGGACCGCACCGTCGATGTACGAACCCGTCCACGGTTCGGCACCGGATATTGCCGGTACCCAGCAGGCTGATCCCACCGCAGCCATCCTGTCGGCGGCCATATTGTTGGAACAAGAAGGCTATGCGGATGCGGCACAGCGGGTTCATAAGGCAGTATGGGAAGACCTCGCAGCACGAAATGGTGCGAAACGCACGACCCAGCAGATCGGCGACGCGATCGCAGGTCAGGTCTAACCACCGCACAGCCAGCAGCACAGTACGAACGTTTTCGCCCGGTAGGGCAGGAGAAAGGTCAATCATGGAATTTAGGTATGAAGCCAATCAGAGCCAAGCCTCTGATGCACGACGCGCAGAGATCCTAGCCAACCCGGGCTTTGGACAGTATTTTACCGATCACATGGTGACCATCGACTGGACCGCAGATCTTGAAGGCCAAGCCAAAGCGTTCGAAGCCGGCGAATACCTCAAAATGGTCGGGGACTGGTCGGATGCTCGCGTCGAACCCTACGGACCGTTGTCGTTGAGCCCGGCTGCCGCCGTATTGCATTACGCCCAAGAAATCTTTGAAGGCCTGAAAGCGTATCGTCACGAGGACGGATCCATCTGGACGTTCCGACCAAAAGCCAATGCGGCCCGCATGAATCGTTCGGCCCACCGGATGGCCATGCCACAACTTCCCGAAGACGTCTTCGTCCAAGCGCTCGAAGAACTCATGGCCCGCGACAGTGCCTGGGTGCCCAATGGTGAAGGCCAATCCCTTTATCTGCGGCCCTTTATGATCGCCACCGAAGAATTCCTGGGTGTCCGACCAGCCCGCAACTTTAGTTTCCACGTCATTGCCTCGCCCGCTGGCAACTACTTCGGGGCAGAGCTGAAACCTGTGAGCATCTGGGTCTCCCGCGACTTTGCCCGCGCCGGTGAAGGCGGCACCGGGGCCGCAAAATTCGGTGGCAACTATGCCGCCTCGCTTGCCGCCCAGCTGCAAGGGGCCTCACGCGGTCACGACCAGGTTGTTTTCCTCGACCGCAGTCCCGAGGAGTCATTTGAAGAACTCGGTGGGATGAACGTCTTCTTTGTCACCAAGGACAACAAACTCATCACCCCCAAGCTCACCGGGACCATCTTAGAAGGCGTAACACGCGATTCGATCCTGCAGCTCGGCGCCGAACAAGGCCTGGACGTCGAAGAGCGCCGCATTACCTTCAACGAATGGAAAGACGGCGTCGCCTCGGGCGATATTCAAGAAGTTTTTGCCTGCGGGACCGCAGCGGTCATTACCCCGATCGGGCAGGTTGCCGACCGCGAGGAAGTTTATACCACCCCATCTGCTGACTTCCCGGTCGCCAATGCTTTGCGGAATCGTCTGATCGGCATCCAGACCGGTGTCGACGAAGATACCCACGGCTGGTTGCACCGTCTGGCCTAAACCACAGTTCGGAGAAGGGGAGCACCATGCGCATTGCACGTTTTGTCCAGGGCGAGGATTTTCATTTCGGCGTGGTTCACGAGGACGACACCATCACCGTGTTGGCAAATGACCCGTTGTATGCCGGGATCGTGCCCACCACCGAAACCTTGCGACTCGACGACGTCCGACTGGTGACCCCCATCCTGCCTCGCTCCAAAGTGGTCGGTGTAGGTCGCAATTGGCAGGCCCACGCCGAAGAACTCGGCAACGACGTGCCTACCTCACCGCTCCTATTCTTCAAACCCAATACCTCGGTCGTTGGACCCGATGAACCTGTGATGCTGCCCGACTGGACCGAAGAAGTCTCGTATGAAGCAGAACTCGCCGTGGTCATCGGGCGCATCGCCAAAGACGTCCCAGTCGAGCGGGTTGACGAAGTGATCTTCGGCTATACCGTCGGCAATGATCTGACCGCACGCGATGTGCAACGCGCCGAAGACCAATGGGCCCGCGCCAAAGGCTTCGACGGTTCGTGCCCGCTGGGACCCTGGATCGAAACCGAACTGGACCCCGACAATGTCGATATTCGCTCCTGGGTTGACGGCGACCTGCGCCAAGAAGGCAATACCGAAGACATGATCTTCGATGTTCGTAGCCTCGTGTCCTATATCTCCGAATCGTTCACGCTGCTACCCGGTGATGTAATCCTCACCGGCACACCGGCAGGCGTCGGCACGGTCGACGACGGCCAGACGGTCGAATGTGAAGTCGAAGGCATCGGCACACTATCTACGACTGTGCGTCGGCCCACCATCGGCTAAGGGACAAAACTCGGTCACGAGCACACTGGCCCACCATCACTCGCGCTAGACTTGGCAACCATGAGCCAGCTTCGCAATCCTGATGATATTCCAGTAGTTTCTGACGACGCCGATGTGCGTGTCCGTTTCGCCCCGTCACCAACCGGCACCCCTCACGTGGGGCTGATCCGCACCGCCCTGTTCAACTGGGGCTGGGCCCGGCACACCGGGGGCAAAATGATCTTCCGGGTCGAAGACACCGACCAAAAACGCGACTCCGAAGAGTCCTACCAGCAACTGCTCGATGCGATGAACTGGATGGGCATTGACTGGGATGAAGGTGTCGAGGTCGGCGGGCCCCACGAGCCCTACCGCCAGTCCCAGCGAGGCGAAATCTATCAGGACGTCATTACCAAACTCAAAGAGGCCGGGTTCATCTATCCCTCCTACACCACGGCCGAAGAAACCGAAGCACGGCATAAAGCAGCCGGTCGCGACCAGAAACTTGGTTATGACGGCTACGACCGGAACCTGACCGAAGAACAAATCGCAGCCTTTGAAGCCGAAGGCCGCAAACCCGTCTGGCGCCTGCGCATGCCTGACCATGACATCGCCTTCAACGACATTGTGCGCGGCCCCATCAGCTTCGCCGCCGGATCTGTGGCCGACTTCGTCGTCGTGCGCGCCGATGGTTCACCGCTGTACACGCTGGTCAACCCCGTCGATGACGCGCTGATGGGTATCACCCACGTGCTCCGCGGCGAAGACCTGCTGTCGTCGACACCGCGCCAAATCGCCCTGTACCGGGCGCTGTACGCCATTGGGGTTGCCGATTTTCAACCGCAGTTTGGTCACCTGCCCTACGTCATGGGTCAGGGCAATAAGAAGCTGTCCAAGCGTGACCCACAATCCAGCCTGTTCCACCACCGCGAAAACGGTTTCATCCGCGAAGGGCTGCTGAACTACTTGGCACTTCTGGGCTGGTCGCTGTCGGCTGATGAAGACATCTTCACCCCTGAAGAATTCATCGAGAACTTCGACATCCACAATGTGCTGGCCAATCCCGCTCGGTTCGATGAGAAAAAGGCCATCGCCATCAACGGCACCCACATCCGCAAGCTTGAGGCCGAAGACTTCCGCAACCGGTTGATCCCATACCTACAGGATCGCGACCTGGTCGGGGACAAGCTTACCGACCGTGAAGAACAGATCCTGACCGAAGCCGCGCCACTGGTTCAAGAGCGCGTCCAGTTGCTGGGTGAAGCCGCAGACATGCTGGCCTTCCTCTTCACCGAAGACGTCGAAGTCGAACAAAGCGCACTGAAGGGTATGCCCGAAAACCTCGTGGAAGTGCTCACCGCAGCAGAAAACGTGCTGTCGGATTTGGAAACCTGGGACCAGGAATCCATCGAACCAGCCCTGCGTACGGCCCTGATCGATGAACTCGGCCTTAAACCACGCCACGCTTTCGGCCCGGTCCGCACCGCGATCTCTGGACGGCGTGTCTCCCCGCCGCTATTTGAGTCGCTCGTGATCCTGGGCCGTGAGAAGACTCTGGAACGCATCAGCCAGTTTAAGGCCGAGCAATCCTAGTCCAAGCCGTGCTCTTTGATGTCGATGACACCCTGGTCAACCTGTCCGGGGCCCAGCAGGTTGCCTTCCGCCACCAGCTGGCGGCCCAGTTTGGTGACCGGGTGTTATCGCATCCAGCCCTCGACGTCGCACTCGAAGCCTTCGTGCATGATCCCAAGGATTACTACAACTCCTATATCAACGGGCAGCTGACCTTCGCCGAACAACGCCTGCACCGGGTGCTGGATGCGATGAGAATTCTCCAGTTAGACGGGGAGCCCGACGAAGAGCTGTGGATTATCGGGTACGAAGACATCGTCTCGCAGCATTGGGCACCCTTCGACGACGTCCCGCCCTTCCTGCAGGCCTTGGAAGACATGGGCATCACCTATGGCGCTGCGACAAATAACACCACAGAGTATCAGGCGTATAAGCTCGAGCAGGCCGGGCTCCCATTTGACGTCGTCATCGGCACAGACGTGACCGGTAAACCCAAACCGGACGCCTCGATGTTCCTCGAAGGCGCAC